>JAPOIA010000141.1 GCA_029979185.1 Alphaproteobacteria bacterium
TCTGGTGATGGTCCAGCACGACCACGTCCATTCCCAATCGCCGCGCCTCCTCGAAAGGCTCGAAACTGGACGTTCCGCAGTCCACCGTCACAAGCAGGCTTGCGCCCTGCCCCGCGAGACTTGCAATGGCGTCGGAATTAGGGCCGTAACCCTCAAAGATCCGGTCCGGAATATGGATCAGATAGGGCGTGCCGCAATGGCGCAGGAACTCGCCCATCAGTGCCGATGCACAGGCGCCGTCCACATCGTAGTCGCCGAAGATTGCGATCGTCTCGCCGGCCTCGACAGCCCGGGCCACCCGATCGACAGCCTCGTCCATTGCGACAAGGGAGGATGGATCAGGCATCAGCGAACGCACGGCAGGCGACAGATAGTCCTCGGCTTCGTCGGCATCGACATGCCGCGCTGCCAGTATTCGCGCAATAATGTCCGGCAAACCAAGCTGCTGCACCAGCGCCTGCGCCCGCCCTTGCCCCGGCAGATTGAGGCGATCATGCCATGGACGGCCGGTGAGCGATTGCTGGACACCCAGGAACAGGCGGGGAGATTCTGTCATGGCGGCACTATAGCGTCCGGAGCGGCCGCACACGAACAGCAAAAAGCAAACCAGGATACAAGCCGCAAAGGAAAAGGCTGCAACACAGTCTTCCGTATTGCAGCCTTGAAATAGTTTAGCGAAACCGGAAGCTAGTCCAGACGGAACTTGCGCATGTCGCGATGCTCCGCCTGGATACGCCGGACCGTGCCGGTGCTCGAACGGTAGATCAGCGTTTCGGTCAAGATGAGACCATCGCGATACTTTACCCCGTGCAGCAACGGCCCGTCCGTGACGCCGGTTGCCGAGACGATGACATCGCCAGAGGCAAGCTCGGTCATATCGTATTTCTTCTTCGGATCGGTGACGCCCATGGTCCTGGCGCGCTCGACCTTCTCCGGCGTGTCGAGGATCAGGCGGCCCTGCATCTGCCCGCCAACGCAGCGCAAGGCGCCCGCTGCCAGCACGCCTTCGGGAGCGCCGCCAGTGCCGATATACATGTCGACGCCGGTCTCGTCGGCCTGTGCGGTGAAGATTACCCCGGCCACGTCGCCATCAGTGATCATGCGAAGGGACGCGCCGGTACTGCGGCATGCTGCGATGACGCCGGCATGGCGCGGCCGGTCCAGTACCAACACGGTGATCTCGCCCGGTGTTACACCCTTGGCTTTGGCGAGAGCGCGGATATTCTCTTCCGGCGTATTATCAAGATCGACCGTGCCGGGCGGATAGCCAGGACCGATGGCGATCTTGTCCATGTAAACGTCAGGCGCATTCAAGAGGCACCCTTTCGGCGCAACGGCCATCACGGCGATGGAGCCTGGCATATCCTTGGCGCAGAGCGTCGTGCCTTCCAGCGGATCGACAGCAATATCGACGCTTGGGCCGGTGCTGGTGCCAACCTTTTCGCCGATAAACAGCATCGGCGCCTCGTCGCGCTCACCCTCTCCGATAACGATGGTGCCATCGATCGGCAGCCGGTTGAGTTCGCGGCGCATGGCGTCAACAGCTGCCTGATCGGCAGCCTTTTCATCGCCACGGCCGCGCAGCCCTGCAGCCGCAACAGCCGCGCGCTCGGTAACGCGCACCAGTTCCAACGTCAGGATGCGTTCAATTATATCTTGTTGCTTGATAATCAGATCAACCATCGTCTTCCCCGGTTAGAGAGCCGCCAGCCGGCGATGCTCCTGTTGGCTTCGCCTTGCCTGCGGCCCCGTATTCGACCCTTGCGCCCGCTCCCGCGCACGCAAACCCGGCCCAAAACTTCAGACACAAACTCGCTGAAGGCAGGACAGTCCCCTCGCACAAGAGGGTTAACATTCACATCCGCATTGGCGATACACTGCCACAACCGTTAATCGAAATCTAACGATGCCACACCGGGTACGTTACTCGCGCTCGATGCGAATGACCTGCGGCTTGCCGGCGATATAGCCATCGCCAATAGCCGTCTCGAGCGCCGCGCGAATATTGGCTTCGCTCGTCGCATAGGTCAGCAGCACAACAGGAACGGGATTTCCAATGACCGAACCGCTGCGCTCGCTACGCGGCGCTTTCTGCACGATACTTTCCAGCGAAATGTTCTGTTCGGCAAGCCTCGCCGCTATCGCAGCAGCTGCACCGGGACGGTCATGCAGGGACAGGCGAACATAATATCCACCTTCATGCGTCTGCATAGCGGGAGCATCCGCTGGTACAAAATCCGCGGCCGGCTTGCCGAATACAGCATTGCGATTGCCTTTGGCGAGATCGGCGATATCGCTGATGACAGCGGAGGCCGTGGCGTCGCCCCCTGCCCCTGGACCGATCAGCGTCAGTTCGCCAACAGCATCGGCGTCGATCGTGGCCGCATTGGTAACGCCCATGACCTGCGCAATGGCGGAACCCTTCGGCACCATCGTCGGATGGACCCGCTGCTCGATCCCCTTGGGCGTGCGCTGGGCAACACCCAGCAGCTTGATCCGGTAGCCCAGCTCGTCGGCGGCCTTGAGATCCGCCAGCGTGATGGATTCAATACCTTCGATATGCACGCAATCGGGGTTCACTTCGACACCGAAAGCCAGCGCTGCGATGATCGTCAGCTTGTGAGCCACATCGAAGCCGCCGATATCGAAAGTTGGATCCGCCTCGGCATAGCCCAGCCGCTGTGCTTCAGCCAGACAGGCATCGAAGGGCAGCCCCTCCGTCTCCATTTGCGAGAGGATGTAATTGCAGGTGCCGTTCAGAATACCGTAAACACGCGAAATCTCGTTGCCGGCCAGCGCCTCGCGCAAGGTCTTGATCAGCGGGATGCCGCCCGCGACTGCTGCTTCGTAGCCGATGGTAGTGCCTGCTGCCTCGGCCTGCGCCGCCAGTGCCATGCCATGTTTCGCCAGAAGCGCCTTGTTGGCCGTAACAACCGGCAGTCCCCGGTCAATGGCTTGCTCGACACAGGCTTTCGCAGCCCCGTCGGCCCCGCCGATCAACTCGACAAAAACGTCGATATCGCCTTCGGCCGCCAGCTTTACCGGATCGTCGTACCAGGCAAGACCTTCCAGATCGATATGGCGATCGCGATTGCGGTTCCTGGCGCTGACGGCGGTTACCTCGATGGGACGGCCACAGCTCTTGCGCATTCTGTCCGCGTGACGGCGAAGCAGGCGCACGGCCGACGTTCCGACCGTCCCCAGACCCGCAATCCCAATTCGCAATACGTCAGCCATACCAGCCCGCCCAGTTCCCAGAATCACCGCCAGAAGACGTCCCGTTCAAAACCGTTTGTGGCGTATTTGACCGCCCCGATCAAGGATTTGGCACATCCAAATGTCGCTGATGTCACAGAACCGGGGGGAAACCGGGTTTGACGCTACGGCCGCTCGTTCGGACTTCCAGTCTAGATTGATGACTTGACTATACGTCCACTGGCTTCAACGAACCAGCGTTCACTCTCAAAAGGCATGTCATTAAGCCTGGCCAGCATCCAGTCCGCCATCAAGCCTTGAGGAAATGGCCCCAGGTTCGCCGACGGAACGCTGCCGATTGCATGGCGGCTGTCCTGGTAGATTACCAGTTGCCGCGGGCCATCCATCGCCGCGAACATTTGCTCGACATGGGTCAAGGGAGACAACTCGTCGGATTCGCCGGTCAGGCACAGGAATGGCATCTTGATGTTCTGCGCATAACCATCCCAGCTAATCGACTGGCGGAAGCTGTCGAACTCGGCCTCGTCCTGAATATTCGACATGAACATGAATCGCTGCTTGAAGGTTGGCGAGGCTTCCTGGAAGATCGTATGGCATCCCGGCTCCAGACACGGCGCATTGATAACGGCAGCCTTGAAGCGGGCCTCGCTGCCGGCGCACACGGTCCCGAACAGTGTCCCGAAACTGGTGCCGGTGACGCCGATCCGCCCGGCATCCACTTCCGGCCGCGCCGCAAGATAGTCGAAGCATGCTGTTGCCGCCTTCTCCCAGTTTTCCATAGAGAAATAGATGCCGAGCAGCGGGCTCTCGTATTGTCCGGGCCCGTCAATGGACAGGACCGCCATACCGCGCGATAGCCACTTGTCGCCGTTCAGGGCAACGCCGGATTCCTTGAAACTGTCCATGCCGGGAATGGACAGAACCGCCGGGATTTCGCCGCCGTCATAGCCATACGGCAGGTGAAACCAGGCCGGCAGCGCGCTGTCTCCGAACGGTATCCAGACCTGCTCGACGCGGTTGGACGCCAGCCGTGCGTAGCTGGCATAGCATTCGCGCTTGCGCTGGTTGTAGTCGCAGTTCTGCTGATTGGCTTCGTCGATGGTCCACATTGCGCCGCCCCAGTGGATCGCGGCCATGAAATAGTTCTCGCGGGCCGACACAAGAAGGCCATCGGCTTCGAACTGCTTCGCCCTGCCCTCGCGTCGGCGCGCCACGGCCTCGAAAGCGCCGGCCGCATCGGCCAGCTTCTGTATTCGCATTCGCAGGCCCACGAAGTCCGCTCCCGCTTCGGAACCGCATGGCGCGGAAAGGTATATCGACCGCTGCTGATCCCAGTCCATGCCGTTGGCCCGGATTGTCTGATCCAGCAGCCAGCGCTGCTCCTGAAACCGCCTGCACTCGGGGGCAACATTTCTGATCACATAGTCAGGCGCTCTCGTACCGTCGTTCATGGGCATCCTCCGTATCGTTCCGGCATCGCGGCGCCGGTTTCAAACCAAAGATTTTCAGTTTCCCAGGCGCTTGGCAAGCAGACTGTCAGGCCAGCGGGATAAATCGCTTCCGTACTGCGAGAAGTAAATGGCCCACTCGGCCAACGGGTTTGCGCGGTTAGACACACACTGACATTGCCACTAGCATGGCATTGGATGAAGTCACGATGGTTGCGGGCAAGATGGTTGCGAGGGACGGATGTTTTCCTTTTTCAAGCGGCGCGATACCAAAATCTATCCAAAGGACGAGATAGGCGATGCAATGTACCGCGAGTTTCCGGACCCAGGTTCCATTCCGGACAAGGTGTTCATTTGGTACGATGTCTATTTCGACAAGGAAACCGATGCCGACCGGATGGCAGAGTACCTCAACAACCGCAATATCGAGATTATCCGTGACCATGACGATGATCCCGGTGGCGGTCTCGGCCACTGGAATATCGATTTCGAGATTGCGGTGAAGGCGCGCCATATCGATCTGTCGATGGCGCACGCAGACATGCTGCGCAACATCGAAAGCTTCAACGGGCATTTGCCCGGATGGAATTTGTCAAAATACGAAGAGGATTGACGGACGCCTCTGCAGACGCCCGCAACCGGCTTTTCGGAACTGGCTAAACGCGTTTCTTCAACTGAACCACGTTGTGCAGCACCTCGTCCGCTGAATCGAAGAATCGGCGAATGCCGCGCGCGGCCTGGCGAATACGCTGCTCGTTTTCCACGACTGCCAAACGCAGGAACTGGTCGCCCTGCTCACCAAAGCCGATACCCGGCGCAACAGCGACGTCCGCCTTTTCGATCAGCAGCTTCGAGAATTCCAGCGACCCCAACGACGAGAACTTCTCCGGAATCGGCGCCCAGGCGAACATGGAAGCCTTCGGCGCGGGAATTTCCCAGCCCGCCTGTGCGAAACTCTCGACCATCACGTCGCGGCGTTTCTTGTAGATCGCCCGCATCTCGTCGATGCAATCGTCCGGTCCGTTCAGGGCAGCCGTCGCCGCCACCTGGATCGGCGTGAACGCGCCGTAATCGAGATAGCTCTTCACCCGCGCCAGCGCGCTCAGCAGGCGCTCGTTGCCGACGGCAAATCCGATACGCCATCCGGCCATGGAATAGGTCTTGGACATGGAGGTGAATTCCACGGCGACATCGACCGCACCGGGCACTTGCAGGATCGATGGCGGCGGGTTGTTGTCGTAATAGACTTCCGCATAAGCCAAATCGGAGAGCAGGAAGATTTCGTGCTTCTTCGCGAAGGCGACGAGATCCTTATAGAAGTCAAGCGATGCTACATTGGCCGTAGGGTTCGACGGATAACAAACAACCATCGCGATAGGCTTGGGGATGGAATAGTGCATCTGCCGCTCGGCAGCGGCGAAGAATTCCGGGCTCGGATCGCTGGGGATTGAACGCACCACGCCGCCGGCGATCAGGAAGCCGAATGCATGGATGGGATAGGTCGGGTCCGGCACCAGGATGACATCCCCTGGCGCGGTAATCGCCTGCGCCATATTGGCGAAGCCTTCCTTCGAACCCAGCGTGGTGATGACCTGGGTGTCTGGGTTGAGCTTCACACCGAAGCGGCGCTCATAGTAACCAGCCTGTGCCCGGCGCAAGCCGGCGATCCCTTTTGAGGCAGAATACCGGTCCGTACGGGGCTTGCCGACCGTTTCGACAAGTTTTTGCACCACATGCTTTGGCGCCGGAAGATCCGGATTGCCCATCCCGAGGTCAACGATATCGGCGCCGCCGGCTCGGGCCTGTGCCTTGAGCCGGTTGACCTCTTCGAAAACATAGGGTGGCAAACGCCGCACACGGTAAAAGTCCGTCATGGACCAGGTTCCTCAATGTGGTGAGATATCGGGCAGATATCGGAAGTCACGCCGGCCCGGATCGAACCGGCGCACGTTCGCTCAATATCACTTTCCTCTGGTGCTGCCGAGCCCAATATTGCACGTCAACACGCATGTTTGGCCGGAATTCTGCTTTTTCTTGCGCGGCGCAGCTGCGGCTGTGCGACCGGCTGGCGCAGGCCGACGGCCGGTTGCACGCTCGTGCCGTCTGCGCAGAGCGTTCATTTCAGCTTCAAGCTTGCGCAAGCGCTCGGCCGACATGGGTTCGCCCTGGGGTTCCGCAGGTGCGGCCGCATTGTCGCGGTTGTAGAGTACGGCTTCCGGCGGGCGCGTCTTGCGGATCCAGTCAGGGGGCTCCGGAACCGTCGTACTGAACCCCCGCAGCAGTCGCTCGCCGGGGCGGTCCTGCGCAAGGCTGGCCGTAGCGTGCACCAAAATCGCGCCGCCAAGCACTGCGGCGGCGGGCAGAGCGACGCCCGCCAGCCGTGCTGCAAAAAAAATCCGTCTGTTCGTGACCAATGTCATCAACCTGTCCAAAACTTTCGTACTTTAATTCCGCAACGGCACGCATCGCCGGAAAATGGCACGATACGTTCCGGAAGTATTGCGAAAACCGGATTCGCTTACAGCATATGCGAAAGGATTATGGATATCCTATCGGAATCGCTCCAACTCGCGGATATAATTGCAGTTGGCAGGAACGATGCCTGGAATGCAGTGCCTGCCCTACTTCGTTACAAAAAGATCTACATGTCCGATCTTTCCGGACAGACGAAGATTGATGGACTAGAATGTTTATTTGATGGCCGTTTCAACGGTTTTGAACATGGCGCCTACGGATCGGGATCATGGATTCACATTCTCCTTTGAAATCGCGAGTTCCTGCCGTAAGCGCCGAGACGCCGTCGAAGCCCGCAAAACGGCGGGGCAAGACCGGTAGCTCCAGTTCCGGCAAGTCCATTTCCGGCAAGTCCATTTCCGGCAAATCCAGTTCCGGCAAATCCAGTTCCGTTAAGCCCGCTTCCGT
>JAPOIA010000142.1 GCA_029979185.1 Alphaproteobacteria bacterium
TATGTAAAACAAGATTGCTCCGAAAGCCGCGCCCTTCAAACCTGCGATTGCCTGGCCTGCAGAAGCAGTTCGAAACAGCTTACTGCGTCATGCACACGCAGGAGTGGTATCAAATCGAATATTGCAATTGGAAGGGAAGCCGGCCGCGGCAATCTCAACGGCAGCGGGCCCTATTCGTCCTCGCCGAACCGGTCCGCAACAAGCAGAGCAATTGCATCCAGTGCTTCTTGCGCCTGTGCGCCACGGGTGGCGATCGTTATATGGCTTCCCTGCCCAGCGCCAAGAGTAAGAATGCCCATGATCGAAAGCCCGTTCACGGTCTCGCCGCAGCGAGAGACAAAAACATCGGCATCGAAACTTTCGATACACTGGACGAGCTTGGCAGTAGCCCGTGCATGGAGGCCCTTCCTGTTGACGATCTCCAGCTCGCGCGTCAGGCAACCTTCAAGATTGTCAGGAGCAATTTCTTCACCGGTCATTCGGTTCATCATCCAGTGCGAGGCGGTATGACGGAAAAGTGTCGCGGCGCATGGTTAATTTTGGCTTAGCGCTCGCAGAGTATCCGGCTGGCGACAGAAATGTACTTGCGGCCGGCATCCTGCGCCTGCGCAACCGCCTTGTCGAGATCGGAACACTCGCGCACGGAAGCCAGCTTGATCAGCAACGGCAGGTTGATGCCGGCCACCACGTCGATCTTGGAACCGCTCATGCAGGAAATCGCCAGATTGGAGGGCGTACCGCCGAACATGTCGGTCAAAACGACAACGCCGTCGCCACTGTCGACCAGCTTCACAGCCTCAATGATTTCACCGCGGCGCGAATCCATATCGTCGTCCGGGCCAATCGTGACCGTTTCCAATTGCTTTTGGCGTCCGACTACATGCTCCAGAGCATGGCGGAATTCCGTAGCCAGGTGACCGTGGGTCACGAGGACCATGCCGATCATAAAGACCTACCGTCCATCACGTCCCCAATGTGCAGCCGTAGCTTTTTGCTTGACCCAAGGTGCACCGGAGAACCTGTCAGCGCAGAAAACAGAAACGTCATATTGAGTATCGTCAGCCAATTGGCAAGGGAGAAATGCAAAGATTTAGTGAATTGATCGGTAATTCGCCCGCCAAAAAGTCCAGGGTTCGGGCGGCGCGGCGTTCAACAGTCAGCGCGGCCGGGAAAACAAGGCGACGAACGCTTATTTCGCGCCAAACAAGACGCATTTCAGCATCCTCCGGCAATCTGGCCGGCAATGGCGTAGTACCATCCTCAAGGTCCACAACACAGCGCAGGATGACTGCCGGCTCACACGGAACAGCCACGATACCTTCCCAGCGCTTTTCGATAAGCCCGGCTATACCCGGATGTGGACGCAAGAGGATCCTTCCCCCGGCATTCGCCATGAGAATGCGATCATCCCCGACAAGGCGGGCAAAATGGCCCCGACACCTGGCTTCGAACACTATGTGTGCTGCCAGCTCAGACTTGCCCGTACCTGGCGCACCGCGGATCAATATCCCGGCCTCACCCACGACCACGGCACTGGCATGAACGGCCTCAGAAGGCCCGGTACAGCTTTCGCTACCGGTTTTCGCGGTCGGCATCAGGAACTGCTCCGCGGAACCATGACTGGCAGCCAGACGCTGAACCGGGCACCCGCGATCTCCCTGCCGCCGGGCTTCATGCGATTTTGCGCCTGCATGAGACCATGGTGCGCCTCAACTATCTGGCGGGAAATAGACAGGCCAAGGCCCGAATTCTGACCAAAGCCCTGCTCGGGCCTGTCCGTGTAGAACCGCTCGAAAATGCGTTCCAGGGCGTGCTCGGGTATCCCGGGCCCATCGTCATCGACGATGATTTCGACGCAGTCCTGCAATCCGGGACCGGCAAGCTGTTTGCGCGCGCGGCGCAGGGCAATGCGTACGTTACCATTTTGTTGCGAGAAGGACCGGGCATTTTCGATCAGATTGGTAATGACCTGCCCCAGCCGCGAATCATGACCCATGATGTGGTAGGGCTTGCGAAGCTGTGGTGGCGCTGGTGCGATATCGAGAGAGACGGTGACGCCATCCTTGCGCTGGGCATTGTTGGCGAATTCGCTCACAGCCTCCAGGAGACGAACGACGTCTACCGGTTCGGTATCCTCGCGCGCCAGTTCAGCATCAAGACGCGAAGCATTGGAGATGTCGCTGATCAGGCGATCGAGGCGCTTCACGTCATGCTGGATAACCTCCAGAAGGCGCGCCCGCGATGCGTCGGTCCTGGCTATTGGCAAGGTCTCGACGGCGCTGCGCAATGACGTCAGCGGGTTCTTCAGTTCATGGGCAACATCCGCGGCAAAACTCTCGATTGCTTCGATACGGTTGTATAAGGCCTGGGTCATGTCGCGCAGGGCGCCGGACAGATGCCCAATCTCATCTGCGCGGGCCGTGTAGTCGGGTATTTCCTGCCTGGCCTTGGTACCGCGCCGCACCCGGTCGGCCGCTTCCGCCAGACGGCGCATGGGGCCGGCGATCTGGCCGGCCAGCAGCAGGGACAGGACAAACATGACCAGCAACGCCACTGCGAAAATGCGGATCATGGCCCGGCGCTCGGAGGCGATGGTCTCGTCGATATCGCCGCCGCGCGTTGATAGCAGCAAGGCTCCGCGCACGACGCGAAAGCGCTGGATCGGAATAGCGACCGAAATGATAGTCTCGCCGCGCTGGTTGGCGCGGGCGACGGAACTGGCGCTGCCTGCCAGCGCCGCGCGGATTTCTTCATAAGCGCGTCCGTTGGCAAGGCCGATGTCCTTGTATAACGGTAGCTGGGAACCGAAGGTATTCTTGATATGACCCCACAGGGTGCGAAGCCACTCGGTCTTGGACTTCGTAGCGCCCGGCTCGGGCAGATCGAATCGCAGTATTGTCGACCGGTCCGCCAGCGAACGCGAATCCACCAGCAGATAGCCGTCGCGGTCATAGACACGGGCGCGCGTATTGGTTGGTGACACAATCCGGCGCAGAACCGGCCCGATGCGTTCGGGATTGATGGAAAAATCGATCGAGGTATCGCTGCCTGCATTCCCGTCATACGTCTGACCGGGGAGCAGTTTCAACAATTTCTCCGGATCAAGGGTGATCGCATCGGTCTCCACGGTAGCGGAGGCGGCAATGGCGGCGGCAATAATCTCGCCCTGGGTCTTCAGACTTTGCTTGCGTGAATCGATCAGGCCCTGGCGGAACTGGTTGAGGTACATGAAGCTGACCAGCAGGGCCACAAGGCCAAGAATGTTCAGCGCCACGATACGGCGTGCAAGCGACTTGGAAAACCATTGCGGGAAGGCGAACCGCCTGTAACGGGACAGGGGCGGCCCCCGATCAGATGACGCCTCCGGCCCTTCCCCGGCCGCTTGGCCGGCGAAGCGATCCGTATCACCATCGCTACCCGGCTGCCCGCCCTCCGGCTGCGCACTGCCTGCCTCACCGGAGCCTTCCACGGGGGAAGTCCGGCCGGCTTGCCGGTCCGTGCGCTTTGCCTCGAAATTCATTCGTTACCACAACCTGCGCTATCGGGGCCGCAAGGCCGCATTGCACGGAGGCTAGTTTTCCTTGAAGCGGTAGCCCACGCCATAGAGCGTTTCGATGGCGTCGAACTCGGCATCGACCGCGTTGAACTTCTTGCGCAGCCGCTTGATGTGGCTGTCGATGGTGCGATCGTCGACATAGACCTGGTCGTCATAGGCGGCATCCATCAGGGCGTTGCGGCTCTTGACGACACCGGGGCGCTGGGCCAGCGACTGCAGGATCAGGAACTCGGTAACCGTCAGTACGACCGGATTACCCTTCCATGTGCAGGTGTGACGCTCGGGGTCCATCTTGAGATGCCCACGCTCCAGCTGGCGCGCCTCGGTTTCCTTCTGTGTGGCGGCATCCTTGGGATTTGCGCGGCGCAGGATCGCCTTCACACGCTCGACCAGCAAGCGCTGCGAAAACGGCTTGCGGATGAAATCGTCGGCGCCCATCTTCAGCCCGAACAATTCATCGATCTCCTCGTCCTTCGACGTGAGGAAAATCACCGGCAGATCGGACTTCTGGCGCAGGCGGCGCAGCAGTTCCATACCGTCCATACGAGGCATCTTGATATCAAAGATCGCGAGATCTGGCGGATTGGCGCGCAGGCCGTCCAGGGCCGCCGATCCGTCATTATAGGTCTGGACCCGGTATCCCTCCCCTTCAAGGGCGATGGAAACCGAAGTGAGAATGTTGCGATCGTCATCGACGAGGGCGATTGTCGGCATCGTAAAACTACCTCTCTTCAGCAGCACAGCTTCGCAAGCCTGCCTGCATCATTTGTCAGCGCCCGCTTTCGCGGCTGGATCAACCGACCGGCTACGGCGGTTCCGGTCTCGCCCAAGGCGCCACAATTACTTTGGCGGCTTTAAAGGCCTAAATGTGGCCGCGATCGTGCGATTAAAAGGCAGAGTCAGCAAATAATCGTCACGACTATCGATTGCTCCCCACGTTTTCCTGATTTCAATGGTATTATAGTTTGGTTCCTTCGCAATTGCATGCAGCAATTACCGCGATTTTCCCGCTGCGGGGACAGCTTGACCGATGCAGCGGCGGCAAACCGGAACAATAAACGAAGGCAGGATACCCGGGAATGGCAATGCAGGGGACAGGGCGGGAGACAGGGCAGGAAGCAGGCGGCGGGAAGCCGGCCGGACGCGATACCGAAGCGGCCAATGCGCGGCTTCCAGGTGCGCAAGGTCCCGGCATGCGAACCCCGGGTCTGCCGGAAGGATATGACGCCCGTGCCGAGGCGCATCGCCTGCTGCGCTCGATTCGCGCAGGCATGCTGGCAACGATCGGCCGTGACGGGTTTCCCTTCGCCTCCCTCGTAAATGTCGCTACCGACATGTCCGGCGCTCCATTGCTGCTGCTGTCGGGGCTATCTTCCCATACGCAGAATCTGCTGGCGCAGCCGCGCGCCTCGATCCTGCTGGCGGAAACCGGCAAGGGGGATCCCCTGGCGCATCCGCGGCTGACAGTGACTGGTACCGCTCGAGAGCTCGGCAACGGCGCGGATCGCGACGCGGCTCGAGCAAGGTTTCTTGCGCGGCATCCCAAATCCGCCCTTTACGCGGATTTCGGCGATTTCGGATTCTGGCGTCTGGATCTCGACCGGGCCAACCTGAATGGCGGATTCGCACGGGCGGCGGAATTCGATCCAGCGCTGATCCTCTCGCCCATGGACGGGGCAGAAGAACTGCGAGCCATCGAGCAGGACGCGCTGGAGCATATGAACAGCGACCATGCCGGGGCTGTGCAGCATTATGCCACAGTGCTGCTCGGGCAAAAGGCGAGACGCTGGCGCGCAATCGCAATCGATCCGGAAGGCATCGATCTGGCCTCCGGAGACTTCAGCGCACGCCTGCCGTTCCCCACTATTGTACGTACCGCAGCGCAATTGCGTAAATCACTTGCGACTCTGGCGAAACAAGAGAGTCTGCAACCGAGAGGGCCGGACCATGGGTAAGCCGTCCGCATTCTAGTATTGGCCGGCTTCACGTTACAGGGCTGTTAATATGATTATGAAAAACCAGCCCGGAAAGCTTGCTCAAGTCAGATTGGGCGGTTAAACACGCCCCGACAGGGGTCGAGCATCCCGCCGCGCGTTTTGCGGCAAAATTCGCACACTGGTCCCCGTTGGGACACAAGAAAGCGCGCTGCATTTCAGCGGCGATAATCTGGAGGCAGCAATGCAAGAATCCGGGGTATGGAATAAATCGTTCGGTATCGACACTTTTGGTCTTACCGGCGTAAAGTCAGTCGCCTACAATCTCGGCCCCGCTCCTCTTTACGAAGAGTCCATTCGCCGCAACGAAGCCGTGATCATGCCCGGCGGGCCGATCAATGCCGAAACCGGCATCCATACTGGCCGCTCGCCCAAAGACAAGCATACCGTCCGCGATGCCACCACCGAAGACAAGGTCTGGTGGGGCAACAATAATTCGATCACGCCGGACCAGTTCGAGACTCTGCTTGGCGATTTTCACAAGCACATGGAAGGCATGGACCTGTTCGTGCAGGACCTGTATGGGGGCGCCGATCCGGCCTTCCGGGTAAAGACACGGGTCATCACCGAATTTGCATGGCACTCGCTGTTTATCCGCAACCTGCTGATTCGCCCCGATGCTTCGGAACTGGCCAGCTTCGTTTCGGACCTGACCATCGTCGACCTGCCATCCTTCAAGGCTGATCCGGCCCGCCACGGCTGCAAGTCCGAGACCGTTATCGCGCTCGACTTCACCCGCAAGATCGTGCTGATCGGCGGCACCAACTATGCCGGCGAAATGAAGAAGTCGGTCTTTACCTGGCTGAACTGGACGCTGCCGGCGCAGGGCGTCCTGCCCATGCACGCTTCCGCCAACCACGGCGAAGACGGCGATGTGGCCGTGTTCTTCGGTCTCAGCGGCACCGGCAAGACCACCCTGTCGCAGGTTCCCGATCGTACGCTCATCGGCGACGACGAGCATGGCTGGGGCAAGGACGGCGTCTTCAACTTCGAAGGCGGCTGCTATGCCAAGGCGATCAAGCTGTCGCGCGAAGCAGAGCCGGAAATTTATGCCACGACCGAGCGTTTCGGCACAGTTCTGGAGAACGTCGTATTCGATCCGGTGACCCGCGTTCCGGATTTCGACAGCCAGGAAAAGACAGAAAATACCCGCATCGCCTATCCGCTGGATTTCATTTCCAATGCTTCGGCCACCGGCCGCGCCGGCCAGCCGAAGAACATCGTGATGCTGACCTGCGACGCCTTCGGTGTTCTGCCGCCGATCGCCAAGCTGGACCCGGCGCAGGCCATGTATCACTTCCTGTCCGGCTATACCGCCAAAGTGGCCGGCACGGAAAAGGGCGTGACCGGTCCGGAAGCGACCTTCTCGACCTGCTTCGGCCATCCGTTCCTACCGCTGCATCCGTCCGTCTATGGCGGCATGCTGGGCGAACTGATCGCCAAGCATTCCGTTGACTGCTGGCTGGTCAATACCGGCTGGACCGGCGGCAAGGAAGGCGTCGGCCGCCGCATGCCGATCAAGGTGACCCGCCGCCTGCTGGCTGCAGCACTCGACGGTTCGCTTGCCAAGGCGACCTATCGCACCGACCCCTATTTCGGCCTGGCTGTGCCGACCTCGGTTCCTGGCGTCGAGCCGCATATTCTCGAGCCGGTCAAGACCTGGAAGGACAAGGCCGAATTCGCCAAAACGGCCAAGCACCTGGTCGAGATGTTTGCCAAGAACTTCGTGACCTTCGAGAACCACGTCGACAAGGCCGTTCTCGATGCCGCTCCGGTGATGAAAATCGCCGCCGAATAGCGGCAAAGTTCATTCAGCATCCAGACGGCGGTCCTGCGGGGCCGCCGTTTTTGTTTGACCGGGATCAAGGCGCGTAGTACTGCATCGATTATTAGTTTCATTTGAAACTAATTCAGTAAATTTTCCAAAAAAAATATCAGCCATTTTTTTAGCAGTCATATCAATTAAACGTGCGCCAACCTGGGCAATTTTTCCACCAACATTTGCTTCGACTGTATAAGTAAGTTTAGTGCCATT
>JAPOIA010000143.1 GCA_029979185.1 Alphaproteobacteria bacterium
GGAGAAAGCCGGTGTTCATCTGCTGGTCGGCCACAGCCATTCCTTCGACGGGCCGGTGCAGCAGGCGCGCCGGATCATCGAAAGCGGCGAATTCGGCCAAGTGCGCATGATGCACGCCCTGAACTACACAGATTTCCTGTTCCGCCCGCGCCGTCCGGAAGAACTTGATACGGCGAAGGGCGGCGGTATCATCTACAACCAGCTGCCGCATCAGGTGGACAACATCCGCTTCCTCGGCGGCGGCAGGGTCGCTTCGGTCCGCGCTGTTACCGGCGCCTGGGACCCGGAGCGGATCACGGAAGGCGCCTGTTCGGCGCTGCTGACTTTCGAAAATGGCGTCTTCGCCAACCTGACCTATTCCGGCTACGCCCATTTCGATTCCAATGAACTCGTGGACTGGGTGGCCGAAAGCGGCATGCCGGCCAATCCGGACAATTACGGCGCAACCCGCCGCGCCCTCGCCGGCAAGTCGAAGGACGAGGAACTCGCCTTCAAGGCGCAGCAGAACTACGGCGGCCCCGGATACAAGGGCTTCGATCCGAAGGCCGGCAACCCGGATGTCGATCCGCGCACGGGTAAATCGTCGGGTGGTCGCTTTCACCAGAACTTCGGCTTCCTGATGGCCTCCTGCGATCACGCCGACCTGCGCCCGACATCCAAGGGCGTGGGCATCTACGCTGATGTCGAGCGCCGTTTCGACCCGTTGCCGGTGCGCCCGTTCCCGCGCATGGAGGTCATGGACGAACTCTACGATGCCGTTGTCCATGACAAGCGGCCTGTTCACGACGGCCGCTGGGGCCTAGCGACGATGGAAGTCTGTTTCGCGATCCTGGAATCGGCCCGCACCGGCAAAGATGTGGCGCTGCATCACCAGATCGAAACGCCATCCCTGTTGAAACCAGTGGAGTGCTGAGCCTTTGGCGCGCAAACCGGCTCAATTGCCATCCAGTAAGCCGCTGTTGCGCCATTGGCGCGAGGCAGTTCCCAACGACCGTCTGGCGCACCTTATCCGGGATGCGGCGCGCGGGGCGACCCGAACGCTCACGGTCCGGCTGGCCGAACATTCGGTCGCCTTCGGCCATTGGGTGTTTCTGCGCATTTTATGGGTGCGCGACGGCCTCACCCAGCGCGAACTGTCCGAGGAGGCTGGCCTCATGGAGCCGACAACCTTTTCAGCCCTTACCGCGATGGAGAAACTCGGATATATCGAGCGGCGGCGTTTGCCACACAGCCGGAAAAATATGTATGTATTTCTCACGGCGACCTGACGGGCGCTGGAAGAAAAGCTGGTGCCTCTCGCCGAGGAGGTCAACCGCATAATGCTTGAGGGAGTGTCACTCGAGGATGTAGCCACGACCCGGCGGGTCTTGCTGAATGTGATTGAAAACCTTGCCGCCGACGAATTTTCTGCAGCCGACCGAAGCCGGACGCAAGACTGATCGACAAAAGAGTCGGCGAGAGCGAACGGGATGTGAATACCGGGCCGAAGGTGGTGAAAACCTGAACAGGCCGGCACACGCGCCCGGTCAAGGGGCTCCGGATATTTCCGGGCGGGCGCTGAACAATAACGATAGGTCCGGCAGTGGACCATCCGGAAGGAAAGAAATGCACGACGTAGAATACGACCACGAACATGCGATGATCCCCGAGGAGGCGCGTCTTGCCATCGCCCAGTCGATTTGGGAGCAGGAAAACGTCGAGCTGAAAACCGTCGGCATCGATATCGGTTCCTCAACCTCGCACCTGCTCTTTGCCAAGGTGGTAATGCAGCGCCAGACGCAAGGGCTCTCCAGTCGTTTCGTCGTCATCGAGCGCTCGGTGATCTGGCGTTCGCCGATTATGCTGACGCCGTTCCTGCCGAACGGCACGATCGATGCCGGCAAGCTGAAGGAGTTTATCGACGGCGCTTACGAGCAGGCCGGCTTCGCCAAGTCCGATGTCGATACCGGAGCCGTCATCCTGACCGGCGAGGCCATCAAGAAGACCAACGCCCGCGCCATCGACGAGATTTTCGCAGCGGAAGCCGGCAAGTTCGTCTGCGCCACCGCCGGCCACAAGCTGGAATGCCTGCTTGCTGCTCATGGGTCCGGTGCGGTCGCGCTTTCGAAGGCGCGGCAAAACTGCGTGCTGCATGTCGATATCGGCGGCGGCACCACCAAGCTGGCGCTGATCGACAAGGGGCATGTGGTGGCTTTGCAGGCTTTTGCCGTGGGCGGCCGCCTGATCGCGCAGGACGAGAACGGCGAATGGACCCGCTTCGACGACAGTGTGCAGCTGATTGCCGAAGAGCAGGGCTGGCCGAGCGACCCCGCATCCCTGGCGGACGAAGAATTGCGCAAGAAATACGCCCGCCGTCTTGCGGAGGTTGCCGCCGACTACATCAGCTTCTCTGAGCTGGATGAACTCGGCAAGAAGCTGGAACTGACAGAGCCGTTGCCGCGCGACCGCAATGTCGAGGCCTTCACCTTCTCCGGCGGCGTCGGCGAATACATCTTTACCTACGAGGATGCCGAGTACGGCGACATTGCCAAGCATCTTGCCCATGCGCTGACAGACATTCTGCCCGGGCGGTCGAAGCTGCCTCTGATCGATCCCGGCCATCGCATTCGCGCAACCGTGATCGGAGCGTCGCAGTTCACCGTGCAGGTCAGCGGCAAGACGATTCATCTGCCCGATCCCGAAGCGCTGCCTGTTCACAATATCCCGGTTATCCGGCCGCATCTTCATTTCAAGAAGAAGGTTGATGAAGCGAAGATGGTGGCGGAAATCCACAAGTCCATCGAAAAGCTGGACATGGTGCCGTCGCAAAAAATTGCGCTCGCGCTGACATGGGATGGCGATCCGGAATATTCCCAGATCGCCGCCGCTGCGCGGGCCATCAAGACGGCCTTCGCGCCGGACGGAAAACGCGACGAACTGCTGGTGCTCATGATCGACGGCGACATCGCCAAGACCATGGGCCGCATCTTGCGCGAGGAACTGAAAATGCCCGGCCAGCTGGTGTCGATTGACGGCATCCAGCTGCAGGAACTGGATTTCGTCGATGTCGGCGAAATGATTTCGCCCCCCGGCGTCGTGCCGGTAGTGATCAAGTCTCTATTGTTTTCGTAATGCAAACCGCGCGCCGCAGAGCCGCACAAAAGTGGAGGGTTTACCATGGATGACGCAAACCGCCCGATAAACAAGGGTACGAACTACAACATCGACGCCTATCTCGACTGGGTCGGGAAGGAAGGCATTCCGGTAGCCGAGGACTACGGCATCGACCTGTTTGCCGTTGAGACGAAGATGTGGGATCGGTATGGCGTGAAGGGCGCTGCTGTCCACATGATTGGCCGCGGCGATTTCGCCAACATGTTCCTGCTCGACATTCCGCCGGGCGGCTCGACATCGCCACAGCGCCATCTTTATGAAGACGTGTACTACTGCCTCGAAGGCACCGGCTCCACGCAGATCGAACTGGCGGACGGCACCAAGCGCAGCTTCGAATGGGGGCCGCGCTCGCTTTTCGCCATTCCGCTGAACGCCAAGCATCGCCACTTCAACGGTTCGGGCCAGGAGCGCGCGCTGCTCGTCACCACCACCGACATGCCGCTGGTGATGAACACGTTCCACAACGAGAAGTTCATCTTCGACAACGATTTCGACTTCTCCGAACGCGGCGGCAAGGAAAGCTTCTTCACTGGCGAAGGCGAATTGATCAACGTCCGTCCGGGTAACCACATGTGGGAAACGAACTTCGTTCCCGATCTTGGCGCTATCGAGCTGAAGTCCTGGAGCGACCGCGGGGCAGGCGGCTCCAACATCATGTTCGTGCTGGCTGACGGTACTATGCACGCCCACATCTCCGAAATGCCGGTCGGCACCTATAAGAAGGGCCACCGTCATGGCCCGGGCTTCCACGTCATGTGCGTCGTCGGTCACGGCTATTCCATGCTCTGGTTCGACAAGGAGCAGGACTTCCTGCGCATTGACTGGAAGCATGGCGTTGTCTTCCCGCCGGCAGACCAGCAGTTCCACCAGCACTTCAACACAAGCCGCGAGCCTGCCCGTTATCTGGCGACCGGCACGGGCGGTCTGCGCTATCCGCTGACCACCTCCGTGCGCCGCTCCATCTGGGGTCTGAAGCCTGGAGAAAAGGGCGCCGTTTCCACTTCTATCAAGGAAGGCGGCGACCAGTACGACTATGAGGATCAGGATCCGCGCATTCATCGCAAGTTCCTGGAGGAAATTGCAAAGTCCGGCGTACCGTCGGAAATGAGCGATATTTTCGACGAACCGGCCATCATGGCGCTTCCGAAAGAAAAGATGACGGGTGTAATCGAAAGCCCGAGGCTGAAGGGGCCGGCAATATGATCCGGTAAACAGTGCGGGCAGGCAGGAACAGACAAGGGAGGTTGCAGCGATGGACGACGCGAAAACTGCCAGGCGGCTGCCGCAGGCAGCTATAAACGAAGCCGTAATGTTTTCCATGCGCAACCTGCCGATGCTGGAGCAGGGGACGACCTACGATCCGCTCGCCACTGCGGAAAATCTATGGGCCAGCGTCAAGGTCTACGCCAGCGGCGGGGAAAACGCATTGCACGCGCACGGGGGCGAGGATCATATTTTCGTCGTGCTGCAGGGCAAGGCCTCCTTCACATTCGCCGACGGGCGGCAGGAAACCGCGGGTGTCTATGAAGGGGTGATGATCCCCAGGAATGTAGCCTACAAGTTTGAGGCTGATGCTGCGGAAAACCTTGTGCTGTTGCGTGTCGGCGGCGGCGAGCGCAGCGTCAAAGGGCTC
The DNA here is from genome assembly GCA_029979185.1 of Alphaproteobacteria bacterium. GTDB lineage: Bacteria > Pseudomonadota > Alphaproteobacteria > Rhizobiales > Beijerinckiaceae > Terripilifer. The sequence goes on from JAPOIA010000143.1 coordinate 4,787, forward strand.
GATGACCTTACCCGGGTCGGTACGCCGCGGGATGTGACGAAGCAGACTACTTTTGCCGATGGCGCGGTGAAGGTAGGCAACGATCCGAAAAACGGCGAAAGCGGCAAGCAGCGCGTATATTCAGCAGGGAAGTTCTTTGCTCCTTACTGACGGCTTTGTTTCCGAGTTTCCGACCAAGACAAATTTGAACATCCGCGAAAGGCCCCCCATATGGCGAACAGCAAGAGCTTGGAAACCGATGTCGTCATCATGGGCGGTGGGGGAGCGGGCATTGCCGCAGCGATAGAGGCTATGGATGCCGGAGCGAAGGTCATCGTGGTTGAAAAGATGGCCGCTCCCGGCGGGGCGGCGATCACCTCGGGTGGCGGCTGCCTGATCGTCGGCTCGCCGCTGCAGGAAAAAGCCGGTATCAAGGACAGCCCGGATCTCGCTTTCGACGACTGGATGAAGTGGGGCGGTCCGGCAGCTGATGCGGTCTGGGCTCGCTATTACATTGAGCATACACTGCACGATCTCTATCACTGGGCTGAGGACAACGGTGTCAAATGGGTCGACCTGAAGTTCCAGGAGGGCAATTCCGTCTTGCGCTGGACCCGCGCGGCGGACAGCGGCCATGGCTTGATGACGGCCCTCATTGCGGCCTTCCGTTCAAGAGGCGGCGAAATATTGGTCAATACGAAGGTGATCGGCGTCATCCGTGATGGTGATCGCGTCACAGGTATCACGGCAGAGGGAGACGATGGTGCGCGCATCGCAATTTCCGCCAAGACTGTCGTGGCGACCACGGGAGGATTCAATTCCAATCTCGACATGGTGCTGGAGGCAAAGCCCGAATTGAAGTCAGGCCGGGTGCTGGAAGGCTCCGGCTATGGCGCCAACGGCGACGGACACAAGCTGCTGCGCGAACTTGGCAGCTATTTTACCCACATGGATCACATCTGGTTCTATGTGTATTCGACGCCCGACTATCGCGATCCGGCCGGCCGCAGGGGCCTGCCGTTCCGCCTGGTACCCGGCTACATATGGGTGAACCAGCAGGGCCGGCGGTTCCATAACGAATCGCTGACCGGCGGTAATTCCGGCGGTCCGGCGCTGATGGCGCAGGAACCGCGCCATGCCTGGGCCATCGCAGACCGGCCGATGCTCGCCAACATGACCGTCGTTGATCCCTATTACCATGTGGGCGAAAAGATTGATCGCAACCGGGTCGAGGAATTGCTGGAAAACTCCCCCTACATCAAGAAGGCTGATACGCTGGAAGACTTGGCGGGGAAAATCGGTGTCGATCGGCAGACCTTCCTTGATACCGTGGCGCGCTACAACGACGCCTTCGCCAAGGGGCTGGAAAAGGAGCCGGAGTTCGGCAAACCGCTCGGCGCCTCGAAAACCTTCGATACCCCGCCCTATTACGCCATCCAGATGTTCCCGCTGGCCCGCAAGAATTTCGGCGGCGTCAAGACGGATATTCGCTGCCGCGTGCTCGACAAGCATTTCGAGGCGATCAGGGGGCTCTATGCTGCCGGTGAGATCGCCGGCATGGCCGGTGGCCATATCAACGGCAAGGCGGGGCTGGAGGGCACCATGCTTGGCCCATCTATCTTCAGCGGCCGGGTTGCGGGCGGCTGGGCTGCGCAGGAAGCAGGTTTTGGTGAGGGATTCTTCGGGAAGGCCAATCGGGGGTGAAGATTTTCGAATGCGACGGTTAGGGCGATAACCTGGTGCAGACCGGCAGTGAGCATCGCGGTCTGCGCAGAACGTTTATCCGATAAGCCAAAGGAGCATCGCATACCGCCCGAACTTCGCTACCGCGACCACTGTCAGAAACAGCAGGAACGGGGTTCGCATCAGGCCGGCGACAACCGTTAGCGGGTCGCCGATTAGCGGCACCCAGGACAGCATGAGCGATGGCCAGCCCCACCGGTTGTAGCGCTCCTGCGCACGGTCCAGTTGCGTATCGCTGACGGGAAACCAGCGGCGGCCGCGAAAGTGCTCGATACCCCGGCCCAGCAGCCAGTTCACGCACGACCCGAGCGTATTGCCGACGCCCGCCACCAGCAGCAGCGCTGATACAGGCGCGGCCTTGGCCGCGGCCATGCCTGCCAGCATAGCTTCCGAGGACATGGGCAGGATTGTTGCCGACAGGAAGCTGGTCAGGCCCAGCCCGGCCAGCGATGCGGAAGTAGTCGATATCATGAGACTCTGCGGATCAGTACGTCACGAGCATTGGGTTTAGCGGTTGCGCCCTTCTACAACGCCTTTGGCATGGCTGCAGCATATGGTTCAGCCAGCGTGCTCCAGCGGCTCTTTCCTGGTCGATAAAATGGCTTGAAGGCAAATGGTGCTGCTGGACAGGATTGAACTGTCGACCTCTCCATTACCAATGGAGTGCTCTACCACTGAGCTACAGCAGCGAAAACGCGAAGGGCACGATGAAACTTGCTCGGCGCAAGGATCAGTGCAGCGGCTTTTGCCACAGGCTGGCGGGGTGCGCAAGGCGAATGCTGTGCAAAATCTCCAGAACGCGGCGAAAATTCCCGGCGCGCTACCTACTTAACCTTAGCCGGATCTCTTGCACCCGCTAGCTGGCCTTTGATGCAGATTAACTGGCGTCCGGCCGGACGCGTGCTATAAGCGGCGCGATTGAACACGAAATTCCGGGATCGGGGCTAGCAAGGGGCCAGCAGGGGACCAGCATGTCGTCAAGCGACGAACGAGAGCCT
>JAPOIA010000144.1 GCA_029979185.1 Alphaproteobacteria bacterium
CGCAATACGTTACACCCCCTGTAAGCCGCTCCGATCTGGTAGTGCGCGTGACCGCGACGGGCAGCATCCAGCCCACCAACAAGGTCGACATATCCAGTGAAATGTCGGGCGTGATCCGCGCTGTGAAAGTGGATTTCAATTCCTCCGTCAAAGTCGGCGATGTTATGGCCGAACTTAATCGGTCCAAGCTGGAAGCGAGTGTTGCAGCGGCAAGGGCGAGACTTGCCGTTACACTTGCTGTCGTGCAACAGGCGATTGTATCGCTGGACGAAACGCGCCTCGCGTTGGAACGAAAGCAGAAGCTGGCGCAGAACAAGCATGCCTCGCAGCAGGATCTTGAAGTTGCCAAAGCCGCTTGCGACCGTTCCGGGGCAACGCTTCTCAGCGCCCGGGCGAGCGTCGATTAGGCCAAGGCGGAGCTTGCCCTGGCCGAGACAAACCTCGATCGCACGCGCATAGTCTCGCCGATCAATGGCGTCGTACTGATGCGCAAGGCTGACCCTGGCCAGACCGTCGCCTCGTCCCTTCAGGCTCCCGTCCTGTTCACCATTGCCGAGGACCTGCGCAAGGTCGAGGTACAGGTCGATATTGATGAAGCGGACGTGGGCAAGGTTTACGACGGCATGAAGGCAAGTTTCAGCGTCGATGCCTATCCGCGCCGCCGCTTCGACGCGGTATTGAAAACGGTTCGCTACGGATCGGAAGTGGTGCAGGGCGTTGTCACTTACAAGGGGATATTGAATACCGACAACAACGACTTGCTTTTGCGCCCCGGAATGACGGCAACGGCGGAAATCATTGTCCAGAACATTCAGAGGGCCCTGACCATACCCAACCAGGCGCTGAGGTTCACTCCACCGCGAAAGGCAAATGGCTCCAACGGATCCTTCCTGCAACGCATCCTGCCTGGCCGGCCCCGCTTCCGCGAGCCGAGCGTTCAACAGGCCGGCGGAACGGACAGGCAGGTCTGGGTGCTGCGCGACGGCGCCCCGGCGCGCGTCAGGATCGTTGTGGGAGCCACAGACGGGCGGCGCACCGAAGTGAAGTCAGGCGGTTTGCGCGACGGCGATGCGGTCATTGTCGACATCCAGACTCCAAAGAGCTGAGCAAGGAAGTGGAACGGGCTACGGTCATGGCCAACGGCGCACCGACATCATCGATTATGGCAGCGGATCGACCCCAATCTGCTGCCGCTCAGGATGCGCTTATCCGCTTCCACGATGTCTGGAAAACCTATGGCGAAGGCGACGCCACCGTCAATGCATTGGCCGGCGTGAGTTTTTCTATCGACGCGGGCGAGTTCGTGGCCATCATGGGGCCTTCGGGATCCGGCAAATCGACTGCCATGAACATGATCGGTTGTCTCGATACGCCGACACGTGGTGAATACTGGTTTGCCGGCATCGATGCAGGCGCGCTCAATCGCGACCAGCGCGCGCTCTTGCGCCGCAACTATCTTGGCTTCGTCTTTCAGGGGTTCAACCTCTTGCCCCGCACGCCGGCAATCGAGAATGTCGAGCTGCCGCTTATCTATCGCGGTATGGGCAAGCGTGAACGGCGGGACCTGGCGTTGACAGCACTGGATCGTGTAGGTCTGGCCAGCCGTGCTCATCATACTTCGGCCGAACTGTCCGGCGGCCAGCAGCAACGGGTGGCGATTGCACGCGCCATCGTGACCGACCCTTACGTGCTGCTGGCGGATGAGCCGACCGGCAATCTCGATACGCGCATAAGCCGCGAAATCATGGACCTCATTGCCAGCCTGAACAGCGAACAGGGCATCACCGTCATCATGGTGACCCACGAGCCGGAGATGGCCGCCTATGCCCGCCGGTCCATCCATTTTCTCGACGGCCGCATCGATCGTGAAGACAGGCGAACGGAGATTGCATGATGCTGCGTGAAACCGTTTTGCTTGCCATTCAGGCGATCATGCGCAATGCCCTGCGCTCTTTCCTGACAGTGTTGGGCATCGTCATCAGCGTGGGCGCAGTTATCGCCATGGTGACGATCGGCAACGGCACCACGGAAAAGGTCCGGCCGGACCTTGCCGCGCTCGGCACCAATCTCCTGTTCTTTCGCCCCGGCCAGTTCGGTCCAGGCCGCGCCAGCGCCGAGGCCAAGCCCTTTAACATTCGCGATGTGGAAGCGCTGAAGCTGCAGGTAAGAGGCCTACGCGCCATCGCGCCGGTTGCGCAGAAGCAGGCAACGCTGATCGTCGGTTCGGAAAACCGCGCCACGCCCGTACGCGGCACCACCAACAGCTTCTTTCAGACCCAGGCGTGGAACCTTGAAGGCGGACGCCTTTTTTACGAGAGCGAACAGCGCAGCGGTCGTGCAGCCTGCATCATCGGCGAAACAGTGTGGGAAAAACTGTTCGGACGCACCGACCCGCTGGGCCGCACGATCCGCGTCGCCAAGATCTCCTGTGAAGTCATTGGCGTTCTGGTTCCGAAAGGGGAGAGCGGCTTCGGTACTGATCAGGACGACGTCGTCATCATGCCGCTGCACACCTTCCAGCGCCGTGTAGCCGGCAACACGGACATCCCCACCATTTATGTCTCTGCCAGAGATGGCGTGGACACGGCCCGGGTGCAGTGCGACATCGAATACATTCTGCGCGAAAGGCGCGGAATAACGGCACGGAAAAAGGACGACTTCACCGTTCGCGACATGAAGCAGATTGCCGAAACGCAAACCGCCACTACCACCGTGCTGACTGGATTGCTGACAGCCGTCGCCGGGATCAGCCTGCTTGTCGGCGGCATCGGCATCATGAACATCATGCTGGTGTCTGTGACCGAACGGACCCGCGAAATCGGCATACGCCTTGCGATCGGCGCACTGGAGCGGCAGGTCCTGACGCAGTTCCTTGTCGAGGCCGTGGTGCTGTCGCTGTTCGGGGGTATCATTGGCGCGTTGCTCGGGCTGGGATTGGCCTGGGTGGCGGCGACGGCCTTGCGTATCCCCTTCATTGTCGATCCAGCCATAGTGGTGATCGCCTTTGCCTTCTCCGCTCTGGTCGGGGTGATCTTCGGCTATTTTCCCGCCCGCCGCGCCGCCCGCCTAAACCCTATCGACGCCCTGCGCCACGAATAATCCGGGCATCCGGCAGCCGCTGTCCGCACAGAAAAAAGCGCAAATATCCACCCCCTAATGGCGCGAAGCAGGCTATAAGGGCACGCAAGGAGTTGCTGCCCCCATGCAGACGACAGCAGGAGAAAAGCAGGCCACCGAAGGCTTTCTTGCGCAGGGTCCCGCCAGGGACGGCCGGATGCTGGTCGACCGCGACCGGGCTGCCATCTGGTGGCTTTCACTTGAGCGGATAGGCGCGAGCCAATGGCACGCACTGGCAGCGCTGCTGAGCGATGAAGAGCGCACGCGCGCTGCACGCTTCCATTTCGACCGGGACCGGCGCGTCTACACCGCCGCCCACGCTATGTGCCGCGGCCTGCTGACATGGTGTGCAGGGCAATCGCCGAATAGCTGGCAGTTCACCACGGCGGATCACGGCAAGCCGGAATTGATCGCAACGCCGGATATCCCGCGGCTGCGGGTCAACATATCCCATACCCGCGGGCTGGCCGCCGTGGCGCTGACGGTCGAGCACGATATCGGCATCGATGTGGAATGGATGGAACGCAGTGTCGAGGCGCAAAAGCTGGCGCAGCGTATGTTTGCAAGCAGCGAGCGCGACGCCGTGACCGCAGCTTCAGAGGACAGCAGGATAGAAACCTTCCTCGGCTTCTGGACGCTGAAGGAAGCCTATGTGAAGGCCATCGGCAAGGGGTTGTCGCAACCGCTGGATCAATTCTCCTTCGATCTGGAGAAAGCGAGCATTCGGTTCGATAATGCTGGCATAGACGATCCGGCCAGATGGCGTTTCGAGCGGTACCGCCCCGGCCCAGACCATCTTATGGCGCTAGCCGTGCGACATCCCGATCCCGCGCGCCTCGCGGTGGATTGTGCCGCCGCGCCGCTGGACTACCTGTGCGCGCTCTTAAAATGATCGCAGGCATCAGCCCGGCAGGATATCGCGCAGATAACTCACAATGCCGCGGCTGGCGTCCCATTGATGCGGATAGCCGAGCGACACTTCCTCGAAGCGTGTCCCGTCGCGCCAGTCCGTCCGCCGCGTATGCAAGTGCCCGGAGATCACGACCTTCGCATTGAACCGGATATGCCAGTCCTCTGTGCGCGTGGTGCCGCACCACGGCGCAAAGCGCGGCGCGCGGGGAATGCGGATCAGGTCACGGCGCAGCGGATAGTGATTGACAAGGATGGTTTTGACGTCATCGGGAAGGGCGGCAAGACGCTCCTCGGTCAGGGCGCAGCGCTGCGCGCACCACGCATCGCGGCTCTCCCAAGGGACGGGATTGAGATAGAGTTCATCGGCGCAGACCGCACGCTCTTCGCGCGCCCATTTTACAACCTGTTCGCGTTCCACATGATCGGGCCGGAAACTGTAGTCGTAGAGCAGAAACAGCGGCGCGACCGTGCAGGGACCGCCCGGTCCGTCCCAGGTTTCGTAAGGGTCTTCCGGCGTGACGATCCCATGGTCGCGGGCGCATTGCACCAGCGCCTCGTAGCGCTGCTGGCCGGCGAGCCTTGGAGCATCGCCGGCATCCGCCATGGCCCAAAGGTCGTGATTGCCCGGAACCCAGAAGACTTTTGCAAATTTCTCCGTGAGCACATCAAAGGCAAACCGCACATAGTCGAAGCGCTCCCCGATATCGCCAGCGACGATCAGCCAGTCGTTCTTGCAAACGGGCAGGGACTGCAGCCCCTCCCGGTTGACCGTATTGGCCAGATGCAAATCGCTGATTGCCCTGATTTTCATTCGATGATTGAAACCTTGGCCAAATCCGGCTGCTTAAGACCGGAAATACAGGCTGCGCTGCGGAAACCCATCCTCATCCCCGGCCGGACGGACGCCGTGAGGGGACACCCTTGGTGAGGAACTTGCCGCCCTGTGCCTTGCCGGCACCATTGCCAGCTCCTTTGCCCAGGCGTTGGCGGCCCTTGTGCCCGATGCGCTTGCCCTCGCCCTGGACACCCGTTCCTGCCGGCTGCCATTTCGGCACAAGATGCTGCTTGCCCGGCCCGATGAGATCGGCGCGGCCCATCTTCTTTAACGCCTCGCGCAGCAGCGGCCAGTTTTCCGGGTCGTGATAGCGCAGGAAGGCCTTGTGCAGCCGCCGCTGGCGCAGCCCGCGCACCGTATCGACAGGTTCGGACGCGCCGCGGCGTACCGGCTTCAGCGGATTGAAACCGGTGTGATACATCGCCGTCGACAGGGCCATCGGCGAGGGCAGGTATGTCTGTACCTGATCGGCGCGATAGCCGTTCTTCTTCAGCCACAGCGCGAGGTTCATCATGTCCTCGTCCGTGGTGCCGGGATGGGCGGCTATAAAATAAGGAATGAGAAAATACTTCTTGCCGGCTTTCTTCGCCGCCGCGTCGAACAGCTTCTTGAACGCATCGTAGGAGCCGATGCCCGGTTTCATCATCTTGCTGAGCGGGCCGTCTTCCGTATGCTCCGGCGCGATCTTGAGATAGCCGCCGACGTGATGCTCGACGAGTTCCTTCACATATTCTGGGCTCTCCATGGCAAGATCGTAGCGTACGCCCGAGGCGACGTTGACCTTCTTGACCCCGGGCACGGCCCTTACCTTGCGGTAAAGCTGGATCAGCGGATCGTGGCTGGTGTTGAGGTTCTTGCAGATGTCCGGATAGACGCAGGACGGACGCCGGCACAGAGCCTCGGTTTCCCGGTCCTTGCAGGCGATCCGGTACATATTGGCGGTCGGACCGCCAATATCGGAAATTACGCCAGTAAAACCTTCCGTCTTGTCGCGGATCGTCTCGATTTCCTTGAGGATGGATTCCTCCGACCGCGACTGGATGATGCGCCCCTCATGCTCGGTGATCGAACAGAAGGAGCAGCCGCCAAAGCAGCCGCGCATGATCGTGACCGAATGGCGGATCATTTCCCAGGCCGGTATCTTCTGCCCTGCATAGTCCGGATGCGGCGCGCGCGCATAGGGCAGGTCGTACACCGCATCCATTTCAGCAGTCGTCAGCGGAATCGGCGGCGGCGTGAGCCAGACATCCCTGTCGCCATGGCGCTGGATCAGCGGCAAGGCATTGCCGGGATTGGCTTCCTTGTGCAGCACGCGCGAGGCGCGCGCATAGACTTCCCGGTCGTCCGCCACCTGCTCGTAAGAGGGCAGGCGGATCACCGCAGGCGTGTCCTGCATCTGCTTGCGGCGAAGGCCCTCATTCGGGCTGTCGATATCGTCGGCAGCCGCTTCCACCCATCCATCGGGCATGCCGCTGCAGATGAACGCAGCGCCGCGCACATCGCTGAAATCCTGATCGATACCGCTTTTGGCAACCCGGTGCGCGACCTCGACCAGCGCCCTCTCGGCATTGCCGTAGAGCAAGAGATCGGCCTTCGCATCCACCAGGATGGAGCGGCGCACCTTGTCGGACCAGTAGTCGTAATGGGCGATGCGGCGCAGCGATGCCTCGATGCCGCCAAGAATGATGGGAGCGTCGGGAAAAGCCTCCCGGCAGCGCTGGGCGTAGACGATGACCGCCCGGTCCGGCCTCTTGCCGCCTTCGCCGCCGGGCGTATAACTGTCGTTGTGGCGCAGCCTCCGGTCGGAGGTGTAGCGGTTCACCATCGAATCCATGTTGCCCGAGGTGACGCCGAAAAACACGTTCGGCTTGCCGAGCGCCTTGAAGGCCGAAGCATCCCGCCAGTCCGGCTGGGAAATCATGCCGACCCGGAAGCCCTGCGCCTCCAGCAGCCGCGCCACCAGCGCCATGCCGAAGCTCGGATGGTCGATATAGGCATCGCCCGTAACCAGAATCACATCGCAGGAATCCCAGCCAAGCATGTCCATTTCCTCCCGCGACATCGGGAAGAACGGCGCAATGCCGAACCGGTGCGCCCAGTATTTGCGATACGAGAACAGGGGCTTGGCCGTTGGAACAATCACGGGCAGGGAATGGGCGGATGCTGCGGCGATGGACATGTCAATGCTTTCGCGGAAACCTTTGAGCGCGGGGGGACGCTCCGTCAGCGAGCTCTCGTTGCGAGCGGTAGCGCTTCCATATATGGCGGAAGGGGTGTCCGCTGTCTACCCGTCCGTAGTTATTCAAACCATCCAAAAACTGCTTGTGGACCCAAGTTTTGGGGAGCTCTGCGGCCATAGACGTACGCGCCTGTTCGCATAGAATCGCGAATTCTGGTGGGCACGTGGTGGGGCAGAGATGGCAGGCAAACTTCACTCTAAGCAGGTTCAAGCGTTAACCACCCCGGGGCGCTACAGCGACGGGGGCAACTTGTATTTGGCAATTAGCTGTAATGGCGGCAAGCGCTGGGTCTTCCAGTATCGCTCGAACGGCAAAAAGCGCGAATTAGGTTTGGGAAGCGCAGTGTCGGGCCCCAGCATGGTCGGTCTGCA
>JAPOIA010000145.1 GCA_029979185.1 Alphaproteobacteria bacterium
CGCCACCTGGTGGGGTATACAAGCGGACAATTACGGCTGTGTGACGTTCAATCAGTACGAATATGCCGTGCAGTCGCAGGTTGCCGGACGCCGGCGCATTACTATGGCTGGTTACTCACACACCAAACAGCAGCAAGAGAACGACTGTACATCTGCGCGATCGAACCAGGACTGGCTGTATTTCCGGAGGACCCGGGCGCTGCAGCGTCAGCAGGGGCGAAAAGCTTCGTGGCAATCCCGGCTTTTGCCAGGAATGACGATACCGTGGCCGGAGCCAGCATGGATCGGGACGGCGGCGGCACAGGACCGGCGATCCTGCGCCGGTCCGGGCTAGCCTGGACCAGCAGCCCCACGACCTGACCGCCGGAGTTGACAGCCACTCCGCCCGCGGCGCTATCGGGCGCAATGATCTTGACATAGGCCTTACCCGCCGATGCGGCAAACGATCCCCGCGCCAGAGATATCTGCCGGTTCGCGCCCGGCGAAGGCAGTTCCGCATACAGCACAAGCGCATCTTTCCCCGTCGCAGCCACGCCGGACCCGGCAGACTGAAGCACACGACCGCCGCCAACCTGCGCGCTGTACAGCGCCAATCCGGTTCCGGCATCGCGGGCAACCAGCCTGGCCGGCGCCTTGCCGATACGTACGGACTTGCAGGCTTTCGGGTCAAGGACTGTCAGATAGTTGTCGTTCGCGACTGTGATCGCCGTTGCAACGAGGGTTTCCTGAACGGGCTGCATGGGCTTTAGGACATCGGACCGCTTTGCGACAGAAACCTCCCCCGCCTTTTTCCCTGAAGCTGTCCCGGGAGCAGAGGAAGGAAAGGGCTCGAAACTGTTGGAAACAGCTATGGTCAGGATGTTCATCTGCGCCCGCTGCCGCTGCATCAGCGCTGGTGAAATGCTCAGCGTATAGCCGCGCAGGACCGCGCTGCTGCCCGTTCGCATTTCATTGGCCGGTTGGCGTGCGCCTCCGCCCGGAACGCCGCGCGCAACGCGCGTATAGTAAAAGCGCCCGCGATCAATCACGCTTACGACAAGGAAGTCGTCGCGCAGAACGCGATAGGCAATGCGGCGTCCGGGCGCTGGCGCGCGCAGATCTTCGTATAAATCGGCTAGCGAACGTTGGGATTCCGGCGTCTCAAAGGTGCGCAGGGTGATGCCCTTGTCGCGCGCTTCGTAGATCGATCCGTCGCGCAGATTCCGGCGCTTGAGAAATTTTGTCGGCACACCAATACGCACGCCAGAACGCGGGTCGGTCACTTCGCGAAAACCAAGCGCGGTCTTGCGGCGATTGGCGGCGGCGGTGAGTGCTGCGACATCCTGAAGGGTCAGGACGCCATCGCGGGGACCTTTACCCTGCGCCTCGTAGGCCTGAATGGCACCCATCGTCATACGTCCGAACTCGCCGTCGACGCCACCCTTATAGTGACCGCTCCAAATCAGCCCGTCCTGGATTTCCCGGCGTTTGTCCATCGGAAGGGCCTCAAACGCCTTTTGCGCCGCATCAAAAACCGCCGCCGGCGTCCGGGCGGACTGTTTGGCAGCCGCAGGTCCTATAAAAATAGCCGGCGCGAGGCTGGCGCAAATGGCGCCAAGCAGAACAAGCAGACCCGAAACCGCCGGCCTCGCCCGAAATTCCGATGGGAGAGCTTTACTGCACATGGTCGGGCTGGATGACGGCAGAAGGTAACCCCGGCGATCAGTCACGTCTTGCTTCACTGTGCTACCTCCCGATTTGCGCGACAGTTTTGCGCGATATCCCGCAGTGTTGAATAATACTAGCATAGTTGCGACGGTAGTCTAACGCCCGGACCGGAACGCCAGCCACGCCGCATGACTTGAGAACAGGCACGAATTTACAGATCTGTATGTGACAAATCACACAAATGACATCATCAAAAGATGTTCTGTTGGCGCTCGAAATATGCAATCCTGTTCGCGATGTAACGTGCGTGCGCGATGGCGCGCAGGCCGATTGCGTCTGCCGATGGGCTTGCTCGCGGAATTTGTCCGCGCGAGCAGCTCATGTCAGCCGGCGGTTGACAGTCTGCTTCTGGAGGAACTGATGAAAATAATTCGCCCTGCCCTCATCGCAGCCAGCCTACTGTCCATCAGTTACTTCTCTCCATCCATACCTGCCGCGGATTTCCTGTCGTCGGCGCAAGCGCAAACCGCAATCGCGACGAGCCCTGCGGCCAGGAAAAAATACGCCAGCAAAAGCCTCGACAGCAATGTCATCCGCCTGCAGGCCCGCCTTGTGAAGCGCGTGCCGGCCAACTGGAAAAGCCGCTCGTCGGACGATCTATACCGGACCGGCATGGGCCTGTTGCAGAGAAACGACCCCGTATCAGCCGAACCCCTGCTCGCAGCGGCGGTTGCCGCCGATCCGAAGAGTTTCGACGCCTGGTATCAGTTTTCGCGTTCGGCCATTCTCGCCTCGCTCAAGAACCGCAATGCCCGCTGGCGCTATCTGAACGACGCGGCAGCCGCGGCCTACCAGGCCTATATTCTCGCTCCGGACGTTCCCCACGAGGCGCGCACACTCGAGCTACTCGGCGATTCCTACGGTCATTTGCGCTCGTGGCGGCAGGCGTTGAACTACTACAAGCGCAGTCTCGATACACGGGACAATTCCGCACTGCGGACACGCTATGAAAGATTCCGCGAGCGCTATGGCTTTCGCATCACCGGCTACAAGGTTGAAAGCGATTCACTGACGCCCCGCATTTGCTTCACCTTCTCCGAAACGCTTGCGAACGGCAAAGTGGACTTTGCTCCCTATGTCGCCATTGCTGGCAGCGCCACCGGCGCAATCGTCAAGGAAGGCAGCAAGCTGTGCATAGAAGGCCTCAAGCACGGGCAGCGTTATTCGATTGTCCTGCGGCATGGGCTGCCATCCTCCATTGACGAGAAATTGCTGAAATCAGCCGACTACGAAGTATTCGTGCGCGACCGGTCGCCGCAGGTTCGGTTCACCGGCAAGAACTACGTTCTGCCGCGCGTCGGCCAGGAAGGCATTCCGGTTGTCTCGACCAATACCAACCGCATCGCTCTGGACATCATCCGGGTTGGTGATCGCGGCTTGCTGCAAACGGTTCGCTCGTCCGAGTTCCTGGCGCAGATCGGCACCTACAAGGCCAAGGACCTGTTGCAGAACGAGGGCGTGAAAGTCTGGACCGGCTCGGTTTCCGTATACCCGAAACTGAACGAGGATGTCACAACCGCCATTCCGGTTCTCGATGCGGTCAAGAAGCTGGAACCGGGTGTCTATGCCATGCTGGCGGTCACCGGCGACAAGCCGATCTCCAAACGCGTGGAGGACAATGATGACTATGTCGACAATATTGCGACGCAGTGGTTCGTTGTGTCCGATCTTGGCGTCACTGCCTTTTCCGGCAAGGACGGCGTGCATGTGCTGCTTCGTTCGCTGGCCAGCGCCCAGCCGCTAGCCGATGTCGAAGTGCGGCTGATTGCCCGCAACAATGAAGTGCTCGGCACTCTGAAAACCGACGCCAAAGGCCATGCAAAGTTTGCGCCGGGTCTGGCGCGCGGCACTGGCGGACAGGCGCCAGGCCTGATCGTTGCAAGCGACAAGAGCGGCGACTACAATTTCCTTGATCTGGCGCAGACAGCCTTCGACCTGTCGGATCGCGGCGTCAAAGGACGTCCCGCAGCAGAGCCGCTGGATGCCTATGTCTATACCGAGCGCGGTGTCTACCGATCCGGCGAAAGCGTCAATCTGACAGCACTGTTGCGCAATGCACGCGGCGAGCCGGTCACCAACATGCCGCTGACCTTCGTGGTCAAGCGTCCGGACGGTGTCGAGTACAAGCGCACGCGCGTGAGCGACCAGGGACTGGGTGGACGCAATCTTACCGTCGCGTTGCTGTCGAGCGTACCGTCCGGCACATGGCGCGCGCAGATCTATGCCGATCCGAAGAGTGCAGCCATCGGCGAAACGACATTCATGGTCGAGGACTATGTTCCCGAGCGGCTTGAACTGACGCTGACGCCGGAAAGCAAGCAACTGGATCAGGGCGCCGAGGCCAAGATCAATGCCGAAGCGCGCTTCCTCTATGGTGCGCCGGGCGCCAACCTGACGGTGAACGGGGAACTCTACCTGCGTCTTGCAGCCAGTGGCGTGCTGCCCGGTCATCCCGGTTTCCGCAGCGGCCTGGCTGACCAGGGATTCGAAACCATCAAGAAGGAGATCGAAGCCAGCGTCAAAACCGACACAAGCGGCAAGGCAGTGGTTGCGACCGAAATTCCTGAAGCCTCGACCAACCGGCCGCTGGAAGCGCGCTTCGTCCTGCGCGCCGCTGAACCAGGAGGGCGCGCCGTGGAGCGTGTGCTGGTCCTTCCCGTACGCGCAGGCAAGCCTCTGATAGCGGTAAAGAATACGTTCGACACGTTGCGCGAAGGATCGAGCGCCACCTTCGACGTCATTGCGCTGGATGCCGACGGCAAGCGGGTCGCGGCGCCGCAACTGAGCTGGAGCCTGTATCGCGTCAGCAATTCCTATCAGTGGTATTACACCGGCGGCCGGTGGCAGTTCGAGCGCATCAAGTCGTCGCAGCGCATCAGCGAAGGCAAGGTAGACGTCAACGCCGATGGCGCAGCAAAGATAGCGATGCCGGTTCGCTGGGGTTCGCATCGGCTGGAGATCAAGTCCGCTGACAACAAGTTCGCACCGGCCAGCGTGAATTTCAGCGCCGGCTGGTCGGGCGATGTATCGGCCACCACGCCCGATCTGCTGGAAGTCACCATCGACAAGAAGGACTATGCGGCTGGCGACACGATGAAGATGCGGATCAATTCGCGTTTCTCCGGCAGGGCGACCATCGCCATTATCAGCGATCAGGTTCGCGAAATGCAACTTGCCGACCTGAAGACCGGCGACAATGAAATCTCCATTCCGGTAAGGGGCGAATGGGGCGCAAGCGCCTATGCCGTTGCTATCGCGCACCGGCCGCTGGATTCTGCAGCGCGCAGAATGCCCGGGCGGGCGCTGGGTCTCGCAGCCTTCTCGGTGGATGCGGAGAAGCGCAAGCTGTCCATCGCCATCGAAACGCCGGATAAGGTGCAGCCGCGCCGTACGCTCACCGTACCGGTTCGCATAGGCGGCCTGACGCCGGGCGAGGAAGCCTATGTCACGCTCGCTGCGGTCGATGTCGGTATTCTCAATCTCACCCGCTTCAAAACGCCCGATCCGACGCCCCATTTCTTCGGGCAGAGACAACTGGCGTCCGAAATCCGCGACGTTTATGGCATGCTGATCGACGGCATGCAGGGAACGCGCGGCGCAATCCGCAGCGGCGGCGACGCTGCCGGGGCATCGGGCAACGAAGGCAATCGCCCGACGCAAGAACCCATGTCGCGCTTTTCGGGTATCGTGAAAGTCGGCCCGGACGGTGTTGCCACGGTGAATTTCGAATTGCCTGCCTTCAACGGCACCGCGCGCCTGATGGCCGTAGCATGGTCGAAGTCGCGGATTGGTTCAGCCGAGAAGGACTTGATCATCCGCGATCCGGTGGTGGTGCAGGCAACACTGCCGCGGCTGCTCAACTTTGGCGATGCATCGCGCTTCCATGTGCAGATCGACAATGTCGACGGCGCGCCTGGCAACTATACAATCGACGTTGATGTCAACGGCCCGGTCAGCATTGCGGCAGATGCCCTGCGTCACACGTTCAAGCTGGCGGCCAAGCAGCGCATGGCCTTCACGATACCGGTCAAGGCGGCCGGCATCGGAACAGCGGACATCAGCATGAAACTGACCGGGCCTAATCTTGAGGCGCCGCAGAATTTCACGCTGCGCATCGCCCCCGGTACTTCGCAACTGTACCGGCGTGTGATCCGGACTATCCCTGCAGGCGGCTCGATCAGCGTTTCCAGCGACCTGCTGGCAGACTTCCTGCTCGGTACCGGCGCAATTGCCCTGGCGGCTTCGCCTTATGCAGGGATCGACGTTCCGGCCCTGCTACAGGCGCTGGACCGCTATCCCTATGGCTGCACCGAACAGACGGTCAGCCGCGCCCTGCCGCTGCTCTACGTCAGCAAGCTGGCTCCTGCTGGCCAGCTGGCACTCGACAGCGACACCAAGGCCCGTGTGCAGAAAGCCATCGACCGGGTCATGGCGCGACAGGATTCGGCCGGCCGCTTCGGCCTGTGGTCGGCAGGGAGCGGACAGGACCTGTGGCTCGACTCCTTCGTGACAGACTTTCTCACGAGGGCACGGGAGAACGGATATACTGTTCCTGCGCGCGGCTTCGACCAGGCGCTCGACTGGCTGCGCAACCAGGTCGCCAATACCACCAATATCAACCACAGTAACGGCGCCAATATCGCCTATGCCATCTATGTGCTGGCGCGCAACGGGCGTCCGGTAATGGGCGACCTGCGCTACCTGGCGGAGACCAAGATCGGCGACTTCAATACGGCGCTGGCGCGGGCACAGATCGGCGCGGCTCTGGCGCTGCTTGGCGACCGGGGACGCGCGGCCCGCGCTTTCGATTCTGCAGCGAAAGCACTGACCGACGCGAAACGCTCGAAATATTCGCGGGCAGACTACGGTTCACTTCTGCGCGACAGCGCCGGGTTCCTCGCACTGGCGGCAGAGGCGAATGCCGACTCTGCCCTGCTGAGCAAGGCGGCCCTGAAAGTTCAGGAGGAGCGCAGCGCCTCAATCTATACCAGCACGCAGGAAAAAACCTGGATGGTACTCGCCGCCGCCTCGCTGGCCAGCAAGGCCAACGACATGGCGCTAACCATCGATGGTGAAGCGCACAAGGGCTCCTACTACCGGACCTGGAAAGGCAATGCCCTGGATGGCCGTAGCGTCAATATCGGCAATTCAAGCCAGGCACCAGTACAAGTGGTACTGACGACTTCCGGCTTCCCGGGCGTGAAAGAACCGGCGGAATCGAAGGGCTACCAGCTTGAACGCTCCTACTACACGATGAACGGCAAGCCGGCGGACCTGAAGAACATCCGCCAGAACGACCGTCTGGTCGCGGTGTTGAAAGTCACCGAGACGGAAGCCGCCTACGGCCGGCTGCTGCTGGTGGACATGCTGCCGGCGGGTCTGGAGATCGACAATCCCAATCTTGTAGACAGCGTTTCGATCAGCGGATTGCCCTGGCTCAAGAGCCAGGTGTCACCCGTGCATACCGAATATCGCGATGACCGGTTCGTGGCCGCGTTCACGCGTAGCGGACGCAATAAGGCCTTCTTTTATGCTGCCTATGTGGTGCGCGCGGTAACGCCCGGACATTATGTCCTGCCGCCGGCAACGATCGAGGACATGTACAGGCCGGAGCGTTTCGGGCGGACGGCCTTCTCGTCCATCGACATTGCACCGCCGAAATAATGGCCGGCGGCAGCAACAGGAGGCGATGGCTCTACGGCGCGGCGCTGGTCGCCATGCTGGGGCTCGGGATACCG
>JAPOIA010000146.1 GCA_029979185.1 Alphaproteobacteria bacterium
CTTGGAGAGATGGTCGACCGATGCGAAGCGCCGGGCAATGTCATAGGGCTGGTTGTAGGTTGTGGAGGCGGTGCCGACGAGCCCGACATTCTCGGTCACGGCGGCCATGTAGGACAGGACCGAGGCCGTATCCATGGCGCCGCAAGGGCGCAGGGTGCCGACTTCCTGGTTGGTGATCTGCTCGGCCAGAAAAACGACATCCAGTATGCCTGACTCGGCCTTGCGCGCCATGTGGGCGTACATGTCGGGAGAGACATAATCGGATGAGGGGGCGTTGCGGACACGCCATGCGCCGGGTTGTGCGCCCAGACCATGCATCAGCGCTACGGACAGGATCATTTTTATCTCCCTTTCAACAATTCATTTTCGATGACAGGCCGACTTGCCCCCGGCCTGTCGGTCGCCGCTTCCGGCAACGGGCCACGGCATACATAGCGAGGGCATACATAGCTACGGCAGCAATTCATCGCGGAGGGATGCGGCCGGCGCTCAACTGTCGAAACGGCGTTGCGATCTTCGTCGCATATTCTCCAGATTCAATCTACCAATTCGAAATTGGCTGGTCCAGCGACCGCAAGACGCGATTGGTCGCAGGTCGGTAGCCCTGATTCCTGGTCCGGAAGAGCGAAATGCACTCGTCAAACACCGTAGGCCAGAACTCTCCAGCCTAGCGCCGGCGGGTGTAAACCGACGTATGGGGCAGCTGGTAGTATTCGAGGAATTTCTGCGCCATCCATGCCGGTTCGGTATTGCGGTGCCGGGCAAGGTTCGGGACAGGGCCGTCGCCGAACATCAGTTCGCTCACATTCAGCCCGAGGCCGACATAGAACGAGCGCTCCTTTGGATAGCCGAGGCGCTTTTCCATGGGGTGAAAGCCGCGCGCGTCGTAGCCGACGTGCAGTTCGAGATAGCGCAGCGGCTTGTTGCGCAACTGCTCGAATCCGCTGCCCTTGATCGCGAGTATGTAGCGGGATCGGCGGTAGGGCGGAACGAAAAGGTTGGTTGACTTGTTGCCGGACCGTTCCATTTAGGGGGCGGTGTAGAGGAGCCGGAAATCGACCTTTTCCCGCATCCCCGGAATCCAGGCGCGGGCCACCATGAAAGCGGCGCCCAAGGCGTTTGCCGTAAGGTCTTCCGGCGAAAACCCGTATTTCTTCGTGAAGCCGTCCATGACCTCGACGCCGGCCATCAACCCGAAAGCGATGACTGCAGCGGTGATTTCCGCGCCGCGGCCGTCCGTGGCATTGGCACGAATGCGGTCAGCCAGCAGGTCGGCGATTACGTAGGTCGAGTAAAAATGGCCAAGCTTGTCGATACCCCCGCTCTTGGTGCCTTTTCCGAACCAGCCCTCACGGGCGACATGGCACTTGGCGCCGCCCTATTGCCAGCCGCCGACACCGGTAGCTGCAAGGGTGCCGACGACGAGGCCCACTTCCAGCGGCGTGGCCCGGACATGATTGGCGAAGCGCGAAAAGCTGTAGACGGAATATCCGGGATTATCGGACACTGTCCGTGGGTCGATACGCAGCTTGACCGGATCCATCGGCTCTTTTGCGATCAGGTCGCGGAAGAACTGACTGGTGCCCGTATATGGGCGGAATGCCCAGGTGCTGCTGGCAGGGCTACCGGAATCGCGGCTTTGCGCCATTGCCGGGCTTACGCCCGCGAGGACGCTCGCGGCCAGCCATCCGGACACCGCCGCAGGGACTATCAGTCCCTTGAAAAAAATGCATTTTCCGTTTCGGATCATCGCAACCGCACTGCTCTTGTCCCGGATCGCTCCACTGCCGCCCGTAACCGGCGAAACAATACACGTTTCTGATTCAAAGCGCTTTTCTGTTTCAACGCACTTTCCGACCAACCCCGGAACCCGCGCCCCGCGAAAACACTATAACAGCGGTGTGGACTTTCCCACGTTAAAAGCGAGTTTTTTAGTTTATTTCCTTCATAAAGCAAGGCCGGGCCGGCACTTTTCCGAATATCGCAGGGGGCATTGCTCGCCCGTTGCCCGTCACTGACGGAAAGACAAGTCCAGAAACTCCGCCACGGCGCGTGCAAAAGCCCTGACCTTGTGGCTTTCCACCGCAAGGAATGTTCCCAGCAGCACTTCGCGCCCACCGCCTTCTTCCGTCAGCTTGATGTGCTCGAGTTGGGTCGTACGTGCCGTGGCGGGGGTAGCCTCGTTGGGGACGGTACGGCCGGAGCGCTTCTCGGTCTCAATGGTGATGCGGCCAATTCCATTCAGCGGAATTACCTGTCTTCTGCCCCAGGGTAAAAGTCCTTCGCGGCTGGTTACGGTGCCGGCCGCCCTGTCTATGCAGACGTCGATGCCGGCGGAAAACAAGAACAGCGCACTGGGGAGCAGGAAGAGGGCGGTCAGGACGATCATGATGGCAAGAGCGGGCAGGGCCTGCAGCCATTCGCCAGGGCTGGCGCATAAAGAGTGTAAAAGCCGATGTATATGCCGACCAGAAGGGTTGGCAGGCCAAGCATCGCGACAAGCCAGGGCTTGCGCTGGGTGATGCGGGCATTGCGTCCGTCTGGCGAAACGTTCAGCCTTGGATCCAAGGCCAACCCGGTCTCCTTTCCGTGCCTACTCCGCCGCCTCTCTCGGCTGCTGTCCCGCATCCTGCCGCAGTGGCTTTTTCTCTTCCGCAGCAGGCCGGCGCTCCAGCACTTCCTTCAGGAACTTGCCGGTGTGAGAGCGTTCGATCCGGACGATATCTTCCGGCGTTCCCGCCGCAACGATTTCGCCGCCGCCGTCGCCGCCCTCGGGGCCGAGGTCGATGATCCAGTCGGCGGTCTTGATGACTTCGAGGTTGTGCTCGATGACGACGACCGAATTTCCCTGGTCGACCAGTTCGTGCAGCACTTCCAGAAGTTTCTTCACATCATGGAAGTGGAGGCCGGTGGTCGGTTCGTCGAGGATGTAGAGCGTGCGGCCCGTGGAGCGGCGCGACAGTTCCTTCGATAGCTTGACGCGCTGCGCCTCGCCGCCGGACAAGGTGGTCGCCTGCTGGCCAACATGGATGTAATCGAGGCCGACGCGGCGCAGCGTCTCCATCTTGTCGCGGATGGCTGGCACCGCCTTGAACAGGTTGCGCGCCTCTTCCACCGTCATGTCGAGCACATCGGCAATGGAGGCGTTGCGGTATTTCACTTCGAGCGTTTCGCGATCGTAGCGCTTGCCCTTGCAGACGTCGCAGGTGACATAGACGTCGGGGAGGAAGTGCATCTCGATCTTGATCAGCCCGTCGCCCTGGCAGGCTTCGCAGCGCCCGCCCTTGACGTTGAACGAGAAGCGCCCCGGGGCATAGCCGCGCGCCTTGGCCTCCGGCAGGTTGGCGTACCATTCGCGGATCGGCGTGAAGGCGCCCGTATAGGTCGCGGGGTTGGAGCGCGGCGTGCGGCCGATGGGCGACTGGTCGATGTCGATGACCTTGTCGAGCAGCTCGATGCCCTCGATGCGGTCGTGCGGGGCCGGGTTGTCGTGCGCGCCGTTCAGACGCCGGGCAATCGCCTTGTAGAGCGTGTCGATGACCAGCGTGGACTTGCCGCCGCCCGAGACGCCGGTGACGCAGGTGAAGGTGCCGAGCGGAATATCGACCGTCAGGTCCTTCAGGTTGTTGCCGCGCGCGCCGACGACCTTCAGCATGCGGGCCGGCTGCGCCGGACGGCGCTTTTTCGGCACCGAGACGGCTTTGCGGCCCGCGAGATAGTCGCCGGTCAGGGATTTCTCGTTGGCGATGATGGACGCGGGTGTTCCCTCGGCGATGATATGTCCGCCGTGAATGCCGGCGCCAAGGCCGACGTCCACCACATGGTCAGCGGTAAGAATGGCGTCCTCGTCATGTTCGACGACGATGACCGTGTTGCCGAGATTGCGCAGCCGGCGCAACGTGTCCAGCAGCCGCGCATTGTCGCGCTGGTGCAGGCCGATGGACGGTTCGTCCAGCACATATAGCACGCCGGTGAGGCCGGAGCCGATCTGCGAGGCCAGGCGGATGCGCTGGCTTTCGCCGCCGGACAAGGTTCCGGACGAACGCGACAGCGTCAGGTATTCCAGGCCAACATCGACAAGGAAGATCAGCCGTTCACGGATTTCCTTGAGGATGCGCCAGGCAATTTCGTTACGCTTCTTGTCGAGTTTGTCCGGCAGGTCCAGGGCCCATTGCGCGGCGTCCTTCACCGAAAGCTGGGAGACTTCGCTGATATGCCGGCCGTCGATCTTCACCGCCAGCGCTTCCGGCTTCAGGCGGAAGCCGTCGCAGGCCTTGCAAGGCGTTGCCGACATGTAGCGGCCGATATCCTCGCGCGCCCATTCGCTTTCGGTTTCGATGTAGCGGCGCTGCAGATTGCTTATCACGCCCTCGAACGGCTTTTTCACATCGTAGGCGCGCAGGCCGTCGTCATAGGAAAACTTGATCTGTTCGGTCCCTGATCCGTAGAGGATCGCGTCTTTCGCTTTCTTCGGCAGGTCGCCGAAGGGCGTGTCGAGGCGGAACTTGTAATGCCGGCCCAGCGCTTCCAGGGTTTGCAGATAGTAGGGCGAGGACGACTTCGCCCATGGCGCTATGGCGCCCTTACGCAGGGGCACCTTGTCGTCCGGCACGACGAGATCGGCATCAACCATTTGCTCGAAGCCGAGGCCGCTGCAGGACGGGCAGGCGCCGAAAGGATTGTTGAACGAGAAAAGGCGCGGCTCGATCTCGGCAATTGTGAAACCGGAGACCGGGCAGGCGAATTTGGAGGAGAAAGTCAGGCGCTTCGGCTCGCCGGTTTCTTCCTTCTCGTCGGCGAATTCGGCAATGGCGATGCCGTCCGCAAGGTCGAGGGCGGTCTCTATGGATTCGGCCAGCCGCGCGGCCATATCCGGGCGCACGATGATGCGATCCACCACAACGTCGATGTTGTGGTTGAACTTCTTGTCGAGGGCAGGCGCATCGGCGATTTCGTAGTATTCGCCATCGATTTTCAGGCGCTGAAAGCCCTTCTTCATGAATTCGGCGATTTCCTTGCGGTATTCGCCCTTGCGGCCGCGCACCACGGGGGCCAGCAGATAGAGCCGTGTCTTTTCCGGCAGTTCGAGAATGCGATCGACCATCTGGCTGACCGTCTGGCTCTCGATCGGTAGTCCGGTTGCAGGGGAGTAGGGAATGCCGACGCGCGCCCACAACAGGCGCATGTAGTCGTGGATTTCGGTCACCGTGCCGACGGTGGAGCGCGGATTACGCGAGGTTGTCTTCTGTTCGATCGAAATCGCCGGCGACAGGCCGTCGATCTGGTCGACATCGGGCTTCTGCATCATTTCCAGGAACTGGCGGGCATAAGCCGACAGCGACTCGACATAGCGCCGCTGGCCTTCGGCATAGATGGTGTCGAAGGCCAGCGAGGACTTGCCGGAGCCGGACACGCCGGTGAACACCACCAGCTTGTCGCGCGGGATCGTCAGGTCGACGTTCTTGAGATTGTGTTCACGGGCGCCCCGAATGACGATGGACCGGTTGTCGGTAAAGGGCAGGGGCGGGGCCGGGTCGGCGGCGCGAGAGGGAGCCTCCGCCGATGCAGCTTTGCGCGGTGTGCGCTTTGGCTTGCCGGCGGTCGCGGCCTTGGATGCGCTGGACGGGGATTTCTTGGGCGTTTTCATGCTGCGGGAGCCGGTATTCTTCCGGGATGGGATTTCGAGATGTCGGACAAGGATCGGCGCCAGGAGTGCAGCCGGACTTACGTCTGTAAGAGCAATCTAGGACTCCTCATGCGGCCCGTCGAGACGGCCGGGCCGGTGTTGCGCCGATATGCCCATGATTCTGCGCACGGCAATGCCGTTCTGCGGCGAAAACTCTTGGCACGACAATAATCGTGTGATATGAACATATCATGAACATTTGATGCCGGGCGCGCTGGGTGCCGGGGCTTTTGTGGACAAGTGTCCAGCGGCTACGATTCCCTTTCGCGGCATGGGTGCGCGGGGGTAGTGTCGCGGGCGAATGGGGGCGCATCGATTGCGCCATGTGCAGCGGCGTGGCCGCTTGGGATTTTAGCCGGGAGTCGGGACTATGGCTGGTAGCGTCAACAAGGTAATTCTGGTCGGCAATCTGGGCAGGGATCCGGAGATCCGGCGCTTCCCGAACGGCGGACAGGTTTGCAATCTGGCCATCGCTACGTCGGAGAGCTGGCGCGACAAGGCCACCGGCGAGCGCAAGGAAAAGACCGAATGGCACCGCGTTGCTATCTTCAACGAAGGCCTGTGCCGTATCGCCGAGCAGTACCTGAAGAAGGGCTCGAAAGTTTATATCGAGGGGCAGTTGCAGACCCGGGAGTGGGAACGCGACGGCCAAAAGCACTACACGACCGAAATCGTGCTGCAGGGCTTCAACAGCAATCTGACCATGCTCGACGGCCGCGGTGAAGGCGGCGGCGACCGCGGTTCCTACGGTGACCGGGGTGGTAACGATGATGGTTTTGGCCGCTCCTCGCCGATGGATCGCGCGCCCGCCAGCGCCGGGGGCGGGCGCATGTCTGCCGATATCGACGACGATATTCCGTTCTAGACTTTCCAGCTTCGAGACGGCCTCTTGCGCAGCTGGACGGCTGTGCAAGCGGTGCCATGGCAATTCCGGGATGGCTTTCCGGCGGGCTCTTGCGGCGGCGCTGCCGGGGCATTTTGCGCATGTCCCGACAGGTTATCCGCAGGTTCGATTGGTTATCTCGGCAAGTATCTGAATACAAATCTATTATCGCGCCCATTAGCGCCCGCAAAAATTCGCTTTTCGGCTTGGAATCGGCTAAAAATGATGCTGTGATTCCCTCGCCAGAAGAATTGGATACACGGGCCCTTGTCCGACGATAACAATCCTGAAAATCCCGAACAGCCGGATTCCGACATCCGGCCCGTCTCGATCATCGACGAGATGAAGCGTAGCTATCTCGATTACGCGATGAGCGTGATCGTCAGCCGCGCCTTGCCGGACGTTCGGGATGGTCTCAAACCGGTGCACCGGCGCATCCTGTTCACGATGCGCGAAAGCGGCTTCACGCCGGAAAAGGGCTTCGTTAAATCCGCCCGCCCGGTCGGTGACGCGATGGGTAAATATCACCCGCATGGCGACCAGTCGATTTACGACGCGCTGGTGCGAATGGCGCAGCCGTTCTCGATGCGATTGCCGCTAATCGAGGGGCAGGGTAACTTCGGTTCCGTCGACGGCGATCCGCCGGCGGCCATGCGTTACACGGAATCGCGTCTGGCGCAGGTGTCGCTGTCGCTATTGGCCGACATTGACGAGGACACGGTCGACTTCCAGCCGAACTACGACGAGACGACGAAGGAACCGAAGGTCCTTCCGGCCAAGTTCCCGAACATCCTCGTCAACGGCGCCGGCGG
>JAPOIA010000147.1 GCA_029979185.1 Alphaproteobacteria bacterium
ATGCGGCCTCCTTGTTGGGCAGGTCGAAGACTACCACCTGACCGCCGCCCTTCATCTGCCGTTTTGCCAGTTCGTACTGCGGATGATCCTTGCGATAGGGATAGAGCAGCTTGCTGACCTTATTCTGTTCGGCCAGAAAGTCGGCAATTGCGGCAGCGTTCGCCACCTGCTGGTGGACGCGATAGGGCATGGTCTCCAGCGACTTGACCATTACCCAGGCGTTGAACGGAGACAGTGCCGGCCCGGTCTGGCGCAGGAAATTGTGCACATTGTCCTGAATGAATTGCTTCGAGCCCATGACGATGCCGGCAAGACAGCGGCCCTGCCCGTCGACATGCTTGGTTGCCGAATAGACGACGCAATCGGCGCCCAGTTCGAAAGGACTTTGCAGCAGAGCGGTGGCGAACACATTGTCGACGACAAGCGTTGCGCCGTGCGCATGGGCGATATCGGCAATTGCCCGGATATCGAGAATATCCAGTTGCGGATTGGTCGGCGTTTCGATGAATGTTGTCTTTGTATTGGGTCGCATGGCGGCCCGCCACTGGTCCAGATCACCGCCGTCTACCAGCGTGCACTCGACCCCATAGCGTGGCGCGAGGTCCTCGACAATGAAACGGCAGGAACCAAAAAGCGCCTTGGCGGCGACGATATGATCACCGGCCTTCACCTGTCCCATGATGGCGGCCGTCACCGCAGCCATGCCGCTGGCAGTGGCGCGCGCATCCTCAGCCCCTTCCAGCAGGCACATGCGCTGTTCGAACATGGCCACGGTCGGGTTGGAGAAACGGGCGTAGATAAAACCGGGATCATCGCCCTTGAAGCGCGCCTCGGCGATTTCCATCGTATCGTAGGCGAACCCCTGCGTCAGGAAGATGGCTTCGGACATTTCGCCGAATTCGGAACGCAAGGTACCGCCATGGACCAGGCGTGTGGCAGGGCGCAATTCTGCGGGATTCTTGTCGCCAGTGGGTGGTTTTGCCATGTCTCAACTCCTGCGGATCATCCCCGGGCGCGGGATTCCCAAATAAAAACCCGGCCGGGGTTTCCCCCGCCGGGCATGGTCTGGTGCCTTGAATCTCCGCGATTGCGGAAGGGTATTCGCTAGCCCCAGCCTTTTAGCCCATTGTTTTTCGTGGCGGCAAGCCGGCCGGCTCAAATGACCACGTAAGGAATCAATAGACCGGCATTTGCATGCCGTCAATGTGAAAAGGGCCTTGTCGCGGCCTTGTCGCGGCCCCGCCGGCCCATTTGAGCGCTGCGCAAGACACCGCTCTTGCTCGCACGCCTGTGGGTAAAAGTACGGCAAAGTGTTCCAAGGCGGCGGAAATCTATATGCTGCAAGGCTCAATAAGAGTGAATTTGCGATGTCAGCACCTGCTTCCGCCCCCGCGCCCAATTCCCATTTGTCCGACGATGCCGGCGCTCAGCGCTTCGGCCTTCTGGCACAGCAATCCATTCAGGCTCTTGTCGAACAGGGCGTGATCCGTTCGGCCGAGCCGTTTCTCGACAGCCAGTTTCAGCCGGCCAGTCTCGATTTGCGTCTGGGCAAGAAGGCCTATCGGGTTCGCGCAAGCTTTCTGCCTGGTACCAAACGCACCGTACGCGAGCAGCTCGACGCGTTGAGCTATGACGAAATCAACCTTGAAGAGGGCGCAGTTCTCGAGCGCGGGTGCGTCTATGTGGTGCCTTTGCTGGAAGAACTGGCGCTGGCGCAATCGCTATCGGCGGCAGCCAATCCCAAAAGCTCGACCGGGCGACTGGACATCTTTACCCGCCTGATAACCGACTACAGCGAAGTGTTCGATCGCGTAGCCACCGATTACACCGGACCGCTTTACGCCGAAGTTTCGCCGCGCAGCTTCTCCATTCGCGTCAGAACCGGATCGCGGCTAAATCAGCTGCGGTTTCGCCGGCGCAAGCCCTCGCAACTGGAGATGGTGGATTTTGCCCTCTCCGACAGCGAATTGCGGCAATGGCATGAGACTCGCTCACCTCTCGTGAACGGCCCGGCCAATATTCGCGATGGCCTTATCCTGCGGGTGGCACTGTCACAGGAAAGCGTCGGGCCACGTATCGGCTACCGGGCGCAGAAGCATACCGACGTCATCGACGTCGACCGCGTCGGGCATTACGACGTGCGCGATTTCTGGGAGCCGCTGGATGCGAGGCCGGAGAAGCGGCTCATTCTCGATCCGGACGAATTCTATATCCTCGCCTCGCAAGAGCGCCTGCATATCCCGCCGGGACTGGCGGCAGAAATGGTTCCGATCGACCCGACAATGGGCGAGTTTCGCGTCCATTACGCCGGCTTTTTCGATCCCGGCTTCGGCTGGGCGCCGAACGGACATCATGGCAGCCGGGGGGTGCTGGAAGTGCGCTCGCACGAAGTGCCGTTCATTCTGGAGGATGGGCAGATTATCGGACGGCTGGCCTATGAGACCATGGCCGAAGATCCCGACGTGCTTTACGGCCAGACGCCGGTTTCAAACTATCAGGGCCAGGACCTGAAGCTGTCGAAGCATTTTCGCAGCTGACCTGCTATTCCCGGCCAAATGTGCGGTCACTAGGAACGCACAAAAAATGCGCTGACGGAGCAGCGCATTTTTCCTGAATACCGGATTGAATTGATGCCGGCAGGCAATCAGCCTGTGGCGCGCATCTGCGTACGGCCGTTGCGGCGACGATACTGTGCCGGCTGATAGGCGATGCGTTCATGGAAGGGGCAATACGGCACGCCAATCTCGGACTTGCCGCCGCAATAGCGGAACTCGGGCGTCGCCGGATCACCAAGCGGAAAGCGGCAGGTCGTTTCCTTCAATTCCATGATGGTGATGGGATTGGACATCGGCACGATAACCTCTTCCATCGGGCGAGCCGCCGGCTGGATGTTCGGCCGGGCGGAATATGCCAGGGCATTGTTGCCATGGACCCCACCACCGCCGCCGCTGGAACGGCGCGGCGAACGCGGTTGTCTCGGTTGGGACGAGCGAACGCGCGGCTTGGCCGTACTCGGCGCCTTGACACGGCCGGACAGGCCCAGCCTGTGAACCTTGCCGATAACAGCATTGCGGGTGATGCCATTGCCGAGGGCATTGGCGATCTGGCTGGCGCTCAGTCCGTCCATCCACAATTTGCTCAATTGTTCGACGCGTTCATCTGTCCATGACATCAGGCCAGTCCTTCCGGTTCGCCGCATAGAATCCCGCGCGCCAACCGCAGTGGCGCCGCCAAAAACGCTTGAAACTCATCGCTGAATGTCAGCCACACGAAATGTCGTGGTCGACGAGGTGGACACTACACTAGGCGTTGAATCAGCCGCAAGAGTCAGCGGGTGCAGAATTCGGTTTTCCCCAACGTATATCAGTGCAAAACGTGACCAACCTGCACGTGAACATATTGATCACGATGACGGCGAAAATGCGTGCGTTGCTGATTTTTCGGCAGTTTACGACGGCCGGCCCGTTGTCGCAGGCCGACAGCTGAATCGGTTGCCAAAGCGGTAACGGTTATTGCGGCATTTTGACTCAGTGTCCGGCATGGCTTGATCGGAACCTTCTGCCTGATCCCCAGCAGCGCAAACAAAGGTCAATTGACCGTCCAGCAGGAAAATCATAAATTTGGCATGTGGCTGCCGCCCCTTGGGGGCGGCAGTTCGATTTTTTTGAAGGTCCAGCCCGTAAAACTGCCGGCGCTGCGCCCTACTTCAGACAAGGATCGGGATCGTGAGCGCGTCAACGCCTGAGTCATCCATTCTGCCCACCTACAACCGGTTTCCGGTCGCCTTTGAGCGAGGAGAAGGCGCTTGGCTGACAACAACCGAAGGTACCCGTTTCCTTGATTTCGGCGCCGGGATCGCCGTCGCTGCTGTCGGACATTGTCATCCGCACATCGTCGCGGCACTGACCGAGCAGGGCTCGAAACTCTGGCATGTGTCGAACCTGTACCACATTCCGCAGGCGGAGCGGCTGGCCAAGCGCCTAACCGACGCCAGCTTTGCTGACTATGTCTTTTTCACCAATTCCGGCGCCGAGGCGATGGAAGGGGCAATCAAGACCGCCCGTAAATATCATGCTGCCAATGGGGCGCCGGAGCGCGTCGAACTGATTACATTCGACGGGGCCTTTCACGGCCGCACACTCGCGACCATCGCTGCCGGTGGCAACGATGCCTATATCAGCGGCTTTGCAGCCCCCGTCGAAGGCTTCCACAGGAAGGTGCCATTTGGCGACATAGCAGCGGTAAAAGCGGCGATCGGACCGAAGACCGCCGGCATACTGGTTGAGCCGATACAGGGCGAAGGCGGCGTGCGCGTCGCGTCGAAGGTCTTTTTCCAGGAATTGCGGGTACTGTGCGACGCCAACGGTATTCTGTTGGTGATGGACGAGGTCCAGTCCGGCATCGGCAGGACCGGAAAGTTCTTTGCGCATGAACATTTCGGTATCACGCCGGACATCATGGGTATCGCCAAGGGCATCGGCGGCGGCTTCCCGCTGGGCGCCTTCCTGACGACCCGCGAGGCGGGCAAGGGCATGGTGGCAGGAACCCACGGCACGACCTATGGCGGCAATCCGCTTGCCACCGCCGTTGGCAATGCGGTGCTGGATATCGTTCTGGCTGACGGCTTCATGGACGAGGTGCAGCAAAAGGCGCTGAAGCTGTGGCAACGCCTTGCCGAACTACAGGATAAATACCCCAGGATTATTTCCGGGGTACGCGGCGAAGGCCTGATGCTGGGCCTGTGCATCGCCAGCGGTGCAACAAATGCGGATGTGACGCTGGCAGCCCGCGAACAGCAAATGCTGGTCATCCCCGCGGGCGACAATGTCGTGCGCCTGCTGCCGCCGCTGACGATCGGCGACGAGGATATTCAGGAAGCCTTTACACGCCTCGACAAGGCCTGCCAGGCCGTCGATGCCAAACTGGATGCGGGAGCCAAGTCATGACCGCGGCACAGTCGCCCCGGCATTTTCTCGACCTGATTGACATCGATCCGTCGGAACTGCGCAACATTCTCAACCTGGCCAGCGACATCAAGAAGGCACGCCGCAAGGGTCGCAAGGCGGATGTCCGGCCGCTTGAAGGCAAGACGCTGGCGATGATTTTCGACAAGCCGTCCACCCGCACGCGCGTGTCATTCGACGTGGGCATGCGCGAGCTCGGCGGCGAAACAATCATGCTCACCGGCAAGGAAATGCAACTGGGACGCGGCGAAACGATCGCCGATACCGCCCGCGTCCTCTCGCGCTATGTGGACGCGATCATGATACGCGTCCTGTCCCACGAGGACCTTCGCGAGCTTGCACAATTTGCCAGCGTGCCGGTTATAAATGCTCTCACGAAAGTGTCGCATCCCTGTCAGGTAATGGCCGATGTCATGACCTTCGAGGAGCATAGCGGACAGATCCAGGGGCGCACGGTGGCCTGGGTCGGCGACCATAACAACGTTCTGCAAAGCTGGATCCATGCAGCGAACCGCTTCGATTTCTCGATCAACGTCGCTACGCCCGAGGAATTCGGCGTGCCGGACGAGGTGCTCGCCTGGGCGAAAGAATCCGGGACGCGACTAAGCGCCGGGCACGATCCTCACGCCGCAGTGGCCGGGGCCGATGCCGTCATTACCGATTGCTGGGTCTCGATGGGCGACGAAGACGAGGAAGCGCGCCGCAAACAGCTTCTGACACCCTATCAGGTGAATGCAGGCCTGATGGCGGAAGCGGCACCCGGCGCCATCTTCATGCACTGCCTGCCGGCCCATCGCGGTGAGGAAGTGACAGACGATGTGATGGACGGACCGCAGTCGGTCGTCTTCGATGAAGCGGAGAACCGCTTGCATGCCCAGAAGGGCGTTCTGGCCTGGACGCTCAACGGTACCTGATCTGGAGAATTGCCGATGGCCGGCGAACCATCCTCATCACGAATTGTATCCGATCGCGGCAAGGACGACAGCATCGTTCCATTCGCCGTCACGCCGCTGGACGTGCGCGGGCGTGTCGTCAGGCTGGGCCCGGCGCTAGACAGGATATTGTCGCAGCATAATTATCCTCCGGAGATCGCCAGGATTACCGGCGAAGCGACGGCGCTGACGGTGCTGCTCGGCTCGTCGCTGAAAACCGACGGGCGGTTCCAGTTGCAGACACGTACGGATGGCGTCGTGAGCATGATCGTCGTCGATTTCGAGGCGCCGGGACATCTGCGCGCCTATGCCCGGTTCGATGAGAGCGGCCTTGAAACTGCGCGCATTGGCGGCGATGTTTCCACGGCAACCCTGTTGGGGACCGGTCACCTTGCCCTGACCATCGACAATGGCCCTACTGTATCGCGCTATCAGGGCGTGGTGGCGCTGCAGGGGCAAAACCTGGAAGAGGCTGCGCACCAGTATTTCGAACAATCGGAACAGATTCCAACTCGCGTGAGACTGGCTGTCGGGGAGTTGATGCCTGGCCCTGCCGAGAGCAATGGCAAGACCGGAGGCGGACAGGGGCAGAGTTGGCGCGCCGGTGGCATTATGGTGCAGTTCCTGCCGGATTCTCCCGAACGGCAACGGGCCGTCCAGCGCGAGCAGGCAACGCCGGAAGGCTATGAAGCGAAGTCCGAGCCTGGCGGTGACGATGCCTGGAACGAGGCTATGGCGCTGACCGGCAGTGTCGAGGATCACGAGCTGCTTGATCCGATGCTATCGAGCGAGCGGCTCCTGTACCGGCTGTTCAACCAGCGCGGCGTTACCGTGTTCGAAACAGCGGAGGTGCGACA
The DNA here is from genome assembly GCA_029979185.1 of Alphaproteobacteria bacterium. Taxonomy (GTDB): domain Bacteria; phylum Pseudomonadota; class Alphaproteobacteria; order Rhizobiales; family Beijerinckiaceae; genus Terripilifer. Next base: position 6,754 of record JAPOIA010000147.1, read on the forward strand.
TGTATGCCGCTGCGACCGCAACCGCATCGTGGACATGCTGAAGCAGTTTTCACAAAGCGACCTGAAAGACATGGTCGGCGACGATGGACGCATCGGCGTAACCTGTGAATTCTGCAGTACGGCGCGCGACTTCGATCCGGCCGATTTCGGGCTGTGATCGAATATTTCTTCATCCGGCAAGCACACCCGACCGAACGGACAAGGCAATGGCAATCGAACTGTTCGACCTGGCAGGGGCCGACAACACCATCCGCTTTTCGCCCTATTGCTGGCGTACCCGTATGGCGCTTGCCCACAAAGATCTCGAGCCGAAAACCATACCCATACGGTTCGGCGAAAAATCGGAAATCGAATTTTCCGGTCAGCGGCTCGTACCGGTGCTGCGCGACGGTGAAACTGTGGTCAGCGATTCCTGGGACATCGCCTTATACCTCGACAAGGCCTATCCGGATCGCCCACCGCTGATGGACGGTCCTCAGGCACTGGGGCTATCGCGCTTCGTTCACTTCTGGGCGCAGGCGCGCATCGGGCCGCCAATCCTGCGAGCCGTGCTCATGGACATCCACGATATCTGCACCGAGGAGGACAAGGTCTATTTCCGATCTTCCCGCGAGG
>JAPOIA010000148.1 GCA_029979185.1 Alphaproteobacteria bacterium
GAGCCTTGCTGTTTGTGGACATGGCGCATTTCGCATGGCTTGTGGCGGGCGGCGCGCATCCGTCGCCATTTCCCCATGCCCATGTAGTGACGACCACGACTCACAAGACTTTGCGAGGCCCACGCGGCGGCCTGATTCTCACCGACGATGAAGCCATCGCCAAGAAGATCAACTCCGCCATTTTCCCTGGCCTGCAGGGTGGCCCGCTGATGCATGTTATTGCTGCGAAAGCCGTGGCGTTCGGCGAGGCGCTGCGGCCGGAGTTCAAGACCTACGCCAGACAGGTCGTGGACAATGCTGCCGCCCTGGCGGACAGTCTCGTCCAGGCGGGGTTTGATCTGGTCACCGGCGGTACGGATAACCATCTGATGCTGGTGGATTTAAGGTCCAAGAAACTGACCGGCAAGGCGGCCGAAGCGGCGCTCGGCCGGGCCCATATAACCTGCAACAAGAACGGCATTCCTTTCGATCCGGAGAAGCCATTCGTAACGTCCGGCGTTCGACTGGGTTCGCCGGCTGCTACATCGCGGGGATTTGGCGAGCAGGAGTTCAGGCAGGTCGGCGCCATGATTGCCGAAGTGCTTGACGGACTGGCTGCGGCGAACGATGAAGGCGCCAATACCGGAATCGAAGAGGCCGTGCAGGCAAAAGTTCACGCGCTGACAGCCCGGTTCCCGATTTACTGACGTTGCGCCGGCGGCCGGGGCTGCTGCCGGATGCGGCAAGGATGGCCCGGCGGTAGCCGGGCTGGTCCGGAGGAGCCTGGAAATGCGCTGTCCCTATTGCGGAAGTCTTGAGACACAGGTTAAGGATTCCCGCCCGACGGAGGATTCGTCGGCCATCCGCCGGCGCAGGGTCTGCTCCATCTGTACCGGCAGGTTCACGACCTTCGAGCGTGTGCAATTGCGCGAACTGACGGTTGTAAAGAAAAGCGGGAAGCGCGTTCCCTTCGACCGGGACAAGCTGGCCCGTTCCTTCGAGACGGCCTTACGCAAGCGCGATTGCGATCCCGAGCGGGTGGAGCAGATGGTCAACGGAATCGTCCGGCAGCTGGAAAGTATGGGCGAAAACGAGATCGAAAGCCGGTATATTGGCGAGCTTGTCATGCAGGGGCTGAAGTCGCTCGACAGCGTTGCCTATGTGCGCTTTGCCTCGGTTTACCGGAACTTCCGCGAGGCACGAGATTTCGAGGCGCTGATCGACGAATTGAACGACGACCCGCCCGAGGATGAAGACGGTGTGGTCCTCGCAGGGCGGGACGGAAAAGATTTGTGATCCGGTGGTCTGCCGGGAACGTAGTCAAATCAAGCACTAGTTGCCGAACGCTTATTTGGTTGGTGGGGCAGGTTGCCAACACGGCCATCGCTGGCGCATAGATAAACCAACAGATCGCACGAGCCGGGTTGCTGACGTTCCGGCGCAGGGCGACGCCACCCGGTCAACAGGGGGCAGGAGTACAGGACAATCCGGGGCGAATGACCTCAATCGTGGAAAACAGGACTTTGGGCGACAGCCGCACAGACATTGGCGACGCCACGGAGATGGATCGCAGGTACATGCGTGCAACGATCGAGTTCGGCCGGCGTGCGCTGGGCACCACGTGGCCGAACCCTTCCGTGGGCGCTATTGTCGTGCGGGATGGTGCTGTTGTCGGCCGGGGGCTCACTCGGCCAGGCGGGCGCCCGCACGCAGAGACCGTAGCCCTTGAGGCGGCCGGTGAGCTGGCGCGCGGCGCAACCATGTACGTCAGTCTTGAACCGTGCAGCCATACCGGTCTCACTCCTCCCTGTGCCGGGGCTATCATCGGCGCCGGTATCGCCCGGGTCGTCACCGGTGCTGGCGATCCGGACCCCCGGGTGGCCGGGCGCGGCCATCGCATGATGCAGGAAGCCGGCATCGAGGTTGTTACCTGCGTACTCGAACAAGAAGCACGGCTAGCCAATCTCGGTCATATCCTGCGCGTCAGTGAAGGCCGCCCCCTGGTAACTCTGAAGCTGGCGGAAACTGCAGACGGCTACGCGGCTGGCGATGTTCACGACGGCAGGCTCATGATCACGGGCGTTGCAGCCAACAACCGGGTTCAAATGATGCGCGCTAGCCATGACGCCATCATGGTCGGCGCCGGGACGGTTCGCATGGACGATCCGCTTTTGACGGTTCGGGTGCCTGGCCTTGATGGCCGCAAGCCATTGCGGGTTGTGCTCGACGGGCATTTATCCATCTCCATCAATTCGCGGCTGGTGGCGACAAGCGCCACCCATCCGCTTGTGGTATTCTGCGGCGAGACCGTTGATACGGAAAAGGTGGCAGCCCTGCGCGACGAGGGCGTCGAGATAGCGCACACTGCGACAGACAAGGAGGGGCAGGTCGATTTGCGCGCGGCCCTTCAGGCGCTGGGCGGGCGCGGTATCACGCGGGTGTTCAGCGAAGGCGGACCACGCGTCGGCAGCGCTCTTATCGATCAGGGGCTTGCAGACGAGGTTGTACTGTTCACCAGCCAGAAGCCGATCAATCGACATGGCGTTCAGGCACTGTCGGAGAAAGCGCGAGCGCTGCTCACCGATGCATCAACCTTTGAGGCGGCTGAGGACGGACTGGCCGGCGCCGACCGTATGCGCATCTGGCGGAGACGACTGTAATGTTTACCGGACTTGTTTCCGATGTCGGAACTATAGTTTCGCGCGAGGAGCGCGGTCAGCTGATCCGTTTCCGGATTTCGTGCAATTACGACCAGGCGTCCATCGCGCTCGGGGCATCGATTGCCTGTTCCGGCCCATGCCTGACAGCCGTGGATATGGGCTCGGAAAACGGGCGGACCTGGTTCGATGTTGACGTCGCAGCTGAAACTCTGGCGCGTACTTCCGCGGGAGCCTGGGAGGCGGGATCGTGCATCAACCTTGAGCGGTCGCTGAAAATCGGTGATGAACTGGGCGGACATATTGTTACCGGCCATGTCGACGGGATCGCGACTATAACCGCACGAGATGCGTTCGATGGAATGGTGCGCTTCGATTTCAGGGCGCCGCAAAGCGTCAAGAAATTCATCGCTGAAAAAGGTTCCGTGTGTCTCGACGGTACGTCGCTGACCGTGAATTCCGTTTCTGACGACATTTTTTCCGTTCTGCTGATACCGCATACACTTGCCGTGACGACCTGGCAGGATCGCAAGGCCGGAGATGCGGTCAACCTCGAGGTCGATCTGATGGCGCGGTATGCAGCACGCCTGACCGAAGCGCAGGGCAGCTGATCGCTGCCCGCAGGGCTTCTGCCGGTTGCGCAAGCGAAAACGGCTTGTCGCGTTTGCCGGAAAGGCTGTAAGGACATAGCCGCAGAATATTTCACGAGAAGGTGCATACCATGGCTGAGCCGCAACGCTCTGGCGGACTAAAATTGCCGATGCTCGATGGCGCGCGCTTCCTCATCATCGAGGCACGCTACTACGACGCAATTGGCGATCTGCTGCTGACCGGTGCGCGCAATGCAATCGAGGCGCAGGGCGGCGTGGTGGAGATCGTCAACGTTCCCGGGGCCCTGGAAATACCTCCAGCGGTGCGCATCATTGCCGCCAACGGTCATTATGCCGGTGCGATAGCGCTGGGCTGCGTCATTCGCGGCGAGACATACCATTTCGAGATCGTGTCCAATGAAAGTTCGCGCGGCCTGATGGACATCGGCATCGAGCAGCAATTCCCCATCGGTAACGGCATTCTGACCGTCGAGAATGAAGAGCAGGCGATCGTGCGTGCAGATCCGGCCCAGGGTGACAAGGGCGGCGACGCAGCCCGCGCAGCCATGGTTCTTTACGATCTCAAACGCCGCATGGGACGACACTGATGGGCCGTCGTGAACGGGCAGCTGCGCGCCTTGCGACGGTGCAGGCGCTTTATCAGATGGATGTGGCCGCCAAGGGCTTGAACGAGATTTTCGCCGAGTTCGAAAGCTTCTGGATCGGCCAGAATGTCGAGGGCGATCAATACGAACAGGGCGATATCAAGCTGTTTCGCGATATCGTGCAGGGTGTGGTCGAGGATCAGCGCGTCATCGACAGGATCATCGACGCTGCGCTAACAAGCAAGTGGCCGCTCAAACGGGTCGAGGCGGTGATGCGCGCGGTCTTGCGGGCCGGCACATACGAATTGCGCTCGCGTCCCGACGTGCCGGCGCGTGTAGTGATCACCGAGTATGTCGATGTGGCCGCGGCTTTCCTGGCGCAGGATGAAACCGGTATGGTCAATGCGGTGCTCGACCATATCGCACGGGATCTGCGCGCGGGGGAATTCGCCCGCCAGGCCTGAGCGGCAGGGCGCACGGGAGGGACGGATAGATGACCAATCCAGCCTCTGCGGAAGACGACCTCATTGCCCGCTATTTCGCACCCATAGCCGGCGCCGGCGGGCTTGGCCTGCGCGACGATGCTGCCCTGTTGAAGCCGCCGGAAGGCTGCGAGCTTGTTCTAACGGTCGATACTGCGGTTGCCGGGGTGCATTTTTTCGCTAACGACCCGCCCGCATCGATTGCGCGCAAGGTGCTGCGCGTGAATCTTTCGGACCTTGCGGCCAAGGGCGCCGACCCGGCCGGCTTCCTGTTGTCTTTCGCCATGCCCGCCGATCGCAATGCGCCAGAGCGCACGGAGGAATGGCTCGCAGCATTCTCTCATGCGATGGCAGATGATGCAGAGCGCTTTAATTGCCCCTTACTGGGCGGCGACACGGTCACGACTCCGGGGCCGCTGACCTTGTCGGTAGCGGCATTCGGAACTGTACCTGTTGGCCGGATGGCGAAGCGTACCGGTGCAAGGGCCGGAGATATCATCTTTGTATCCGGTACGATTGGCGATGCAGCGCTTGGTTTGCAGGCTCTGCTGAATTCCGGCGATGCCTCGTGGAATGCGATGGACGTGGAGGATCGGGACTATCTGATCGGCCGCTATCGCGAGCCGCAGCCGCGCAATTGTCTGGCGCAGGCGGTGCGCGAGTGTGCTAACGGTTCGATGGACGTATCAGACGGCCTTGCTGGCGATCTCGCCAAGATGATGCGCGTATCGGGAGTGTCGGCGCGGATACGGATAGTCGATGTGCCGCTGTCGCCGGCAGCGCGGCGTGTGACCGGAGTCAATCCGGTATTGCTGGACACAGCCCTGACCGGCGGCGACGACTACGAGATCCTGTGCACGGTTTCTCCACGCGCGGCCAACGCCTTCCGCATAGCGGCGGCAAAAGCGGGAGTTCCGGTCACGGCGATCGGTGAAGTCGTCAGCAAGCAGGAACAGGATGCCGTCTTCGTCGAAGAGAACGGGACCGTTCGGGTTTTTCAGCGCGGTTCCTACAGTCACTTCTGATGTGCGGCTGCCGGACGGTTAGTCCTCCAGTTCGATATCGTAACCGCTTCCAGAGCGGACAACGCGGAAGAAGCCGGGAAACTCCAGGTGCGCGCCGAGTGTGCTCAGGCCATCGCTCACGCACATGTCGAGGATGCGGGCGCGCGACTTCGCCGCCATTTCGCCATCTATGTCATAGGTAACCGTAACGTCCGGCCGCGCCATCTGCACCTTCTGCAAATGCACGATGTCGCCCCACATGATCGCCGTTTCCTTGCCGGAGTTGACTAGCCATGCGGAGTGACCAGGCGTGTGACCGGGGCAGCATTGAATGGTGACGCCGCCGACGCCTTCGCCATCTTTGACGGTGCGGAACTGGTCCTTGGCACGATAGGGCCGGGTATTCCGTTCCGCGTGGGTGATGTTTCCGTCGAGTTTCGGATTGCCCGTCAGGTCGCGGTCGAGCCAGAAGTTTGCTTCTTTCTCGTGTACCAGCACTTCGGCATTGGGGAAGTTCATTTTGCCTTCCGCATCGATCAGGCCGTGCATGTGGTCCGGGTGCAGGTGCGTGAGAAAGACATAGGCAATCGTGCCGGGATCAATGCCGCCCTTGCGTAGGTTTTCGACCAGCAGGCCGAGCGAGGGATACATGCGTTCCGCGGCGCCGGTGTCGATGAGGGCGTATTTATCACCCATTTTCAGGACGAATTCGTTGACGTGCATCCACAGCGTATCTTCGCGCGACAGGCCGGTCATCTTTTCGACTTCGCTGATGTCGATGCCGCGGGCGCATGCGACATTCGAGGGCAGGATACCGTCGGAAAAGGCGGTAATCTCGATATCGCCGATCATCCTCGAGGTTTTCGTGGATGTCGTGAGTGCAGGCGCTTCTGCCATCGGCCTCTCCCGGGGCTGTTCAAGTTTCGTTGTTTGGGCCAAACTAGCGTGCAACAGGCGGCTCTGGCAATCGCCAGCCGTCAATAAATCGATGGGAGGACACCATGACCGTGGATAGGGATTACCACGAAAAAGTATCGCGGCTGGACCCGCTTCCAAAGCCGCTGACTCCTGAGGTTGCAGCGCTGTTCGACGAGCTGAAATCGCGTGGTAGCTCAATCCTCAACCTGCACCTTGTCAGCGCCCATGCGCCGGAACTGGCAGCGGCGCGGCGGCCACTTATCTCCGGGCTTCGCAGCAATTGCACCGTGCCGCGCCTCTACCGCGAGCTGGCGATTACCCGCGCCGCTCAGATGGTCGAGTGCGCCTATGAAGTGCATCATCATACGCCGTTTCTCATCCAGTGCGGTCTGAGCGAGGAGACGGTCGCCAAGCTTGGCGACTGGCAGGACAACCGCAACCTGTTCGACGCCAAGCAACTGGCGCTGCTCGCCTATGTCGAGGAAATGTGCGGCAACAAGGGTAAGGTGTCTGATGCGACGTTCCACGAACTCGCCGCGCATTTTGCGCCCGGAGAGATATACGAACTGACGATTGCGGCGACCACCTATTACGCTGGCGGCATGGAGAAGAATGCGCTGGGCCTGATCATGGACCCGGAGGATCGCAAGCCGGCGCCGGGGAAATTCTGACCACGCTCAGGCGTAGAGCCTGATGAATGCCCGCGCCGCAGCCTCGGGATCGTCAGCCCCCACGATGGCCGAGACAACGGCAAGTCCATCTGCGCCGGCGGCAACCAATGGCGCGGAATTGTCGTGCTTCAGGCCGCCGATGGCCATCACGGGCTTTTGGGTCAGGGCGCGAAGTTCGCGAAAACCTTCCGGCCCGAGCGGCTCGCGGCCAGTATTCAATTTGGTGGTCTGGGCATAGGCTGGGCCGATACCCAGATAATCCGCCTCGGCCGCGTCGGGCGCGCCGCAGCTCGAGAGCGCGAGCAGCCGGCGCAGCAGGCCGAGCGTCGGCTCGCGCTGCGGCGGCTGGGCGAGGCAGGCCGCCTCGTGCCGCAGCAGCGCCATCGCCACGCGGCAGAGCGCGTGCAG
>JAPOIA010000149.1 GCA_029979185.1 Alphaproteobacteria bacterium
TTACGGCCAAGCTGGGCGCGACGGACGGGCTATCTTTCCAGCAGGTGGCGGCCAAGATGACCGGCATGACCCAGGAGGGCTATGCCGACATGATGCTCAAGGGCGGCCGCAACGTCGAAGGCAACCGCTCCCGCAAGGAATGGGAAAACAAGGAAAAAACCAATGGCTAAAATCATCGCCAGCGTATGCTGCTCGCATGTTCCGGCAATCGGTGCTGCGATCGACCTGGGCAAGACGCAGGAGCCCTACTGGACCCGCGTGTTTTCCGGCTTCGAAAAGTCGAAGAAAATCCTTGAGGAGCTGAAGCCTGACGTCTGCATCGTCGTATTCAACGATCACGCCACTGCGTTTTCGATGGATATCGTACCAACTTTCGCTCTCGGCTGCGCTGCCGAATATGCACCGGCCGACGAAGGCTGGGGTCCGCGCCCGGTACCGGTCGTCAAGGGCCATCCGGACCTTTCCGCGCATATCGCCAAGTCGGTAATCCTGGACGAATTCGACCTGACCGTCGTCAACAAAATGGAAGTCGACCACGGCCTGACCGTGCCGCTGAACCTGATGTTCGGTTCGCCGAAGGAATGGCCATGCCCGGTTATCCCGCTGGCCGTCAATGTCGTGTTGTTCCCGCCGCCGACCGGCAAGCGTTGTTTCAACCTCGGCAAGGCAATCCGCAAGGCTGTGGAAAGCTATCCGGAAGACCTGCGCGTCGTCATCATGGGTACGGGCGGCATGTCGCACCAGATCTCCGGTCCGCGCGCCGGCCTGATCAATTCGGATTTCGACAAAGCGTTCCTCGACTCTCTTGCAGGCGATGCCTCCCATGCGGTGAACCTGAAGCATATAGAATTCATGCGTGAAGCCGGCGCCGAAGGCATCGAGATGGTGATGTGGCTCGTGGCACGCGGCGCCATGAACGAGAAGGTGGTGGAGAAATACCGTTTCTATACGGTGCCGGCCTCCAATACCGCCGTTGGGCATATCATTCTCGAGAATGCGGCCTGACGGCAAGACGTTCAACCTGGGCAATCCGAGGTGTGGCGCGTTGCGCGTCACACTTTTTTTTGCCGGCACAAGCTGTTTTACCGCTGCCGTTCCTTACTGTGCCGCCTTGCATAACGCGCGCTTTTCCGCACAATCGCGGCTGAGACTGGAAGGCTTGAGGGAACAGCATGGACTATTCGATTTTCTATCTGCCCTGCTGGCGCGACGCCTATGGCATGTCCCTTACGACCTTTTACGAAGAACTGCTGGAAACATTTCGTTATGCCGATACGCATGGGTTCCAGCGCGGCCTGTTTACAGAACATCATTTCCACTACTACGGCGGCGCGGTTCCCAATCCGGCCGTGATATTCGCCGCCATCGCGCGCGAGACAAAGAACCTGCGGCTCGGCGCAACGGTGTCGCTGATGCAATTGCGAAACCCGCTACAGGTCGCCGAAGACTATGCGATGGTCGACCAGCTTTCCGGCGGGCGTTGCGATTTCAGTGTCGCGCGCGGTTTCGTGCCGCATGAGTTTGCCGCCTTTGGTATCGCGCAGCAAGAGGCCGCAGAACGCATCGCAGAAGGGCTTGAGATTTGCCGGAAGTTCTGGGCGGGTGAACCTTTTGCCTTCTCCGGCAAGCATTTCAGTTTCGAGGAAATCGAGCCGTGGCCGCCGGCGGTAAGCGGCGCGATACCGATATGGACGGCCGCCTCCAATAATCGCGACAGTTTCATCAATGCCGGGCGCAACGGTTCGCGGATGATGATGAACCAGTATCCGATGTCCTTCGATGCGCTGCGCGAAAAATTCTCCTGGTACTGCGATGCCTGGGACGAAAGCGGAAGGCAGCGCAAGGATCGCAAGGCCATGGTCTCGTTCATCGCCCATATTGCCGGCACAGAAGAACAGGCCATCGCCGAGGCGCAGCAGGCCGTGCAGGAACACGTCAACATATTCGGAAAGGTGATGCGCGGCGAGAACCGTGATCGCAATTATCTCGGCGATATATCGTTGCTTACGGGCATGAGCGCCACAGGCCAGGTTGCAGACCTGTTCCGTGAGCGCACGCTGATCGGCACAGCGGAACAGATCGCCGAACGGATCGAAAAATATCGCGACCTCGGCTTTACTGAAATTTCGATCCTGCCGCGTGTGACGAGTATAAACCATGCGCAATGCATGGAGACATTGCAGCGATTCAGCGAGGAGGTCATTCCGCTGGTGCGTTGATTTATGAAGACGTCCGATACAAGCCGCGGTTATTTGTTCTCCGTGTGATCGTGGCTATGCCCGACGTCTCCATGATGGTGGTGACGATCGCCATGCGAATGACCATGACTATGTCCGCCGCCATCGTGATGATGGTGATGATGCCCGGTACCGTGCGAGTGCCCGTGGGAATGGCCATGTCCATGGGAGTGAGTATGACCATGCGCATGGCCATGCCCGTGATGCTCCTCTTCCACATGGTGAATCCGCTCAACAGCGCGCGGGCCGCGCGGGTCTTCCGAGAAGACGAGCGACTTGATGGTTACCGGCACGGTGTAGGACGGCACCCGCACCTTGCCGAGGTCGATGAAGTCGAAATCCATCAGCATGACGCCGTCGATCACAAGAATCTCCGATTCAACACCGCAGTCCTCGCGCAGCACGGCGCCTAGTGTCTGCGCCACGTCGCCGTCTAGCATCACATAGATCGGCTTGCCGGCCTCGATCATGTCGCCAAGACCATCGGCGATGCCCCTGGCGAAATTCAGGATACGCTCATAAGCGGGCGGGCCGCGCCAGCGCAGGGCCAGCGCGATTTCGGCATCCGGCCCTTCGGCCTCGAAAATCGTGCGATGCGACTTGATGGCTTTTGCCAGGGTGTCTGCGTCGATATCGTCTTCCGACTCGTACGGCGGCTGGACGACCTGCAAGTTGCGCCGCGGCAACAGGACGCCAGGCTTGGAAATATAGCTGGTGTTGCCGGACAGCTGGACGGAATATTCGGACGCTCCAAGCGCTGTGGCGCGGATGCATTCGTGCGCAGGAAGCAGCGGCCAGGGGAAGCTGCCTGCCTCAATCTCTCGCGTAATCGCATGACCCAGCCGGCGGCCCATGTCGCCGAAATCGCGTTCCTCGCGCTTGTAGACATATTCGGCAACGCCGCCGGAGAACATCATGCCCGCTATACCGTCGAGGTTTTCCAGCGGATCGGTCAGATACAGGCGGGCGGCATCCTCCGGCATGTCCTTGCCGGCCAGCGAGGCTACAAGCGTCTTTGCCATTCCGGCGGCTACTATATCGAGATCGTCGGGATTGATCCTGTCGCCGAGTTTCCATTCGAAGCCGGCGCGGCGTGCGTGTGTCCGCCCTGCCGGATCGAGACGCACGATGACGCCGTCCTCGGTCACCTGCAGGCGCCCGCCGATATGGACGGCAGCCGTGGCGATGACCTTGCCGCCTTCCAGCAGGCCAAGTTTCGTCGTACCGCCGCCGATATCGATATTGAGCACGCGCTTGCCCAGATCCATCGACGCCTGGGCTGCGCCCGAGCCATAGGCCGCAAGCATGGATTCCATGTGATGGCCGGCGGTCGCGCAGACGAGGTCACCGCTCTGCTCGGACAGCATCTGGGAAATGGCCTGGGCGTTTTCGCGGCGCAGGGCCTCGCCGGTCAGGATTACCGCGCCGGTATCCACATCGGCCTTGTCAATGCCGGCATCTGCATAAGCCTGGCCGATGATGGCGGCCAGCTTGTCGTCATCGATCCGGGTTTCACTGGCATATGGCGTGAGCGAAACCGGAGACAGATAGAGCTGCTCGCGCGAGACCACATAGTAGCGGCTGGTCAGCTCCTCTGCGAGGCGGCGCAGGTGAATGCGCGAAAAAATGACCTGCGTGCCTGACGACCCGATGTCGATGCCGACGCTGGTCAGATGGACGTTGTCCTGAATCCAGAGTGGGTTTTCCTCCATTGGGCCGTCGTCAAACCACTCGTCGTGATCGTGGTCCTCGCCGCCGACGTGTTCATGGAAATACACGTCGCCCAACGTATGATCGCCAAGCTCGTGCCCCTCGGCCGCTTGCTGCGGCGCCTTTTTTTCGTCTTCAGCCATTGTTTCCTCGGAATGCCTTGCCGTCGCGGGCTGCCTGTCTGCTACAGGCGCCTGCAATTTGCATGTGTAATGGGCTGAGGAAGGGCTTTAGTCAATGGCAGCAGGCGCTTCCGGCGCACTGCAACCTCGCTGCGAGGTAGAACCTCGAAAACCCTATTGCAAGGCGCAAGCCGGGCGCCGGCACCCGAACTACCCAAGAAAAGTCTAGTTGATCAGAATCAAGATTACCGTACCGACAACCAGCGCAATGGCTCCGAAAATAAGCACAATGGTTCGGCCCGGGTCGGGCGGCGGTTCCTGCGCATGTTTCTTGCGCTTTTTTCCGTCCAGAAATTCAACCATTTAAACTTGCCTTCCCTGAAAATGCATCTTGATACGAATAAATTTCCGCAAAATATGGCCCGCACCTTAACCAAGTCCAGACACATTTCAAGTAACCCGTTTTGAAACAGCACCTTATGCTTACGCCCGCCAAGAAAAAGCTGTCATATTTTCGATACATAGCTATCAGAAAAAGTTTTCCCCAATCTGTAGCTATACCATTTTTATCGGCCGGACGGGCACCCGTTGACACATGCGCGCAAAAGCCCGATTACCCGCAGCAACGCGTGTGCGCGCCGGCGACCGGCGTTCAAGACTCAATGCAGATTTAGAGGAGATTCCCATGCCGCATGATGCAAAAGACGGTGTCCACTGGCACGAACCGGGCGGGCTGAAGAAGGCCGGTTTCGGTGAATTCAAGAAGCAGCCAACCCCCTACGACGCCTTCATGGAATCAGAAGGTATTCCGGTGTTTCGCGATATCGGCGTGGACAGCGTGCTGAACCTTCCGCTGGCGCCGTGGAAGCGCCTGGGCGGCAAGGGCACCTATGTCCAGCTCTACGGCACAGAAACCAAGTGGGGCTGCTACGTGGTGGAGGTTCCGGCCGGAGGTGCGCTGCATCAGGAAAAGCACATGTTCGAGAAGGTCATGCTGGTGGTTGAGGGGCGCGGCACGACGGAAGTCTGGCAGGACGGCGACACCAAGAAGCATGTGTTCGAATGGCAGAAGGGCTCGGTGTTCTCGATCCCGATGAATGCCCGCCACCGCATCGTCAACGCGACCTCGAGCCCTGCCGTGCTTATCGCCGGTACGACCGGCCCGAATGTCATGAACATGATCAACAATGTCGATGCCGTCTTCGACAATCCCTTCGTCTTCCGCGATCGTTTCTCTGGCGCGGACGACTTCTTCAAGCCCAAGGACGAGATCGAGCCCGATCCGGTGCGCGGTCTCGCAATGCGGCGCACGAACTTCATTCCGGACGTGGTGAACTGCGACCTGCCGCTGGATAACCGCCGCTCGGTCGGCTATCGCCGCGTCGAGCCGTTCATGACCAACAACCAGTTCTATTACTGGATTGGCCAGCACGAGAACGGCCGCTATTCAAAGGCGCATGCCCATACATCGGCCGCCGTGCTGATCTGCCTGAAGGGCCAGGGCTACACATACTCATGGCCGGAACATTGCGGTCCCAATCCGTGGAAGGACGGCTATGCGGACGAGGTGCGCAGGCTCGATTACGGCCCGTTCGGAATGGTCACCGCCGCACCCGGTGGCGCCCGCTGGTATCACCAGCATTTCTCGGTGTCGAAAGACGACTTCCGTCTCACCGCATGGTTCGGTCCGCATAATCCGGGTCGCGACCCGGGCGCGCCGGGGCAGAAGCATACCGACTATACCGCCATCGACCTCGACAAGGGCGGCACCGCCATCCCCTACTGGATGGAAGATCCCTATCTGCGCGAGGAATTCGAGGCGACGCTGAAGAAGAATGGCGTACCAAGCCGCATGGATCCGGCATGGTTCGTAAAGCCAAACGAGGACGATGCATCGGCCAAGCGCGATACGGTAATTTGATCCCAAATCGGATCCGACCTTTTTCTGCGAGCCCGGCCCATCATGGCCGGGCTTTGTTTATATGGGTTGTTTTGCTTCCCTTGACCAATTCGATCGGCTAGCATCCTCCCTCAACGAAACGCCGGTGAGCACCGGGAGGGGAGGACTTCATGAAACGCCATCTGATAATCGCCGCCATTGTGGCAACGCCACTCACAATGAATGCAGCTCCGGCCAGCGCCGAAACCTTCGTGCGCATGCTCTCGGGTCCAGCTGGCGGCAGCTGGTATCCATATAGCGCCAAGATGATGGAACTGGTCGGCAAGCAGATCAAGGGCGTAAGTGCCTCCAGCGGCCCGGGAGGCGGCGTCGGCAATGCAAAGAATGTCGAAAGCAAGAAGGCAGAACTGGGATGGACTTTCGCACAGACTGCCTACGACGCCTACAACGGCCGCGGCGCTTTCAAGAAAAAGGCGCAGAACCTGCGCTTCTTCGGCAACCTGTTCCCCGGTGTCATGCAGGTGGCCGTACCGGCAAATTCGAACATCAAAAGCTATAAGGATTTCGCCAACAAGCGTCTCAGCCCCGGCAAGGTTACCTTCGGCGGCAATGTAGCCTTCGAGAAACTGCTAAAGCTTCATGGCATCACCTATGACGCCGTAAAGAAAGGCGGCGGCAATATTCACCGCGTCAGCTACAGCGATTCCGTTGCGCTTATGAAGGACGGTCATATCGACATGTTCGCAGCCATGTCGACTGCCCCGACATCCTCCATGATTGCGCTGGATTTCAGTCCCGGCGTCCGGTTCATCGGACTGGACGACAATATCGTCGATACTTTCGTCAAGCAGAACCCCGGCTTCATCAAATTTACGCTGGCGAAGGGAACCTACAAGAACCAGAAAGAAGACGTGAAGACGATCGCCGCGCCGACCATACTCATCACACACAAGGATGTTCCCAACGAGATTGCCTACCAGATCGCCAAAGTAATCTGGGACAATCACGCCGATCTGGTGAAGGTCAACAAGTTCTGGGCATCCGTAAAACTGTCCGATGTCATGGCCGGGGCGGCTATCCCTTCACATCCGGGCGCGATGAAATACTATCGCGAAAAAGGGGTAGTAAAGTAGCGTGCTTCCCGTCGCGCAATCGCGGGACTCTTTACGCATGACATCGGTGCACAACCTGAGGCGCACCGATGTCAAAGTACCATATATGCCGGTGAGCCAGCTTCCCGGATAATCCTGCACCATTTCCAGACGGGACATGATTTTGCAATGACCGCAAGCATCGGCCAGCCGTCCTATTCCGAGCCGCACGAGTATGCGCTCC
>JAPOIA010000014.1 GCA_029979185.1 Alphaproteobacteria bacterium
GCCGGTCGGCCTCGCAGATCATGTCGAGGACCCGGATATATCCGGCGCTGTCAGCCGTTGTCCGGCAGCGCCAGCCGCAAAGCTATTCCGATACGCTGTTCGCC
The DNA here is from genome assembly GCA_029979185.1 of Alphaproteobacteria bacterium. GTDB lineage: Bacteria > Pseudomonadota > Alphaproteobacteria > Rhizobiales > Beijerinckiaceae > Terripilifer. The sequence goes on from JAPOIA010000014.1 coordinate 105, forward strand.
GACGATTCCGGCGCGATGATCGGCACTCCCGAACATATTGCCGAACAGCTTCGCGCCATGTATAAGATGGGTTTCGAATACGTCATCTTCACCATCCCCACGGATGTCGAAACGCTGCGCATCTTCGCCAGCGAAATCGCCCCGCATCTCGAAGGCCAGCTGCAAGCAGCCGAATAGGACCGGAACCATGAACATCAATGTAAAGGCTCTTGCGCCCGAACCGAAACAGATCGACGCGCCCTTCAAGGTGGAGCGTCTCGGCCGCCATCTTGGCGCGCAAGTGCACGACCTCGATCTCAAGCAGGGATGGACGCGCGAAACCTTCGATGCCTTCCTGCAGGCGCTGACCGAGCACAAGGTGCTGGTGGTGCGCAACCAGCATCTCGACACAAAACAACATGTCGAAATCAGCCGCTGGTTCGGCGAGCTGGAAGTCCATCCCTTCCGCCCGGAAGGCGAGTTTCCGGAAATCATGGTGCTCGACAACCACAAGGACAATCCGGTCCTGTCCACCGACGTCTGGCACTCCGACACGACCTTCCGCGTCAGGCCGACGAAATACACCATCCTGCGCAGCCAGATCATGCCGAAACTCGGCGGCGATACGCTCTGGTGCAACATGGAATCGATCTACAACAGCCTGAGCGACAGTTTCCGCGCTTTCATCGATCCGCTCATGGCGCGGCACGACTTCAAGAACTTCCGTACGCTCTTCACCAGATCGGAAGAGGATCAGGCGCGGCTGCGCAAGATGGAAGAGCTGTATCCCAACCCGCTGCATCCGGTGGTGCGCACCCATCCGCTCAGCGGCCGCAAGAGCGTCTATGTCAATCGCCAGTTCACCCTACATATCGAGGGCCTGAGCGCCGCAGAGAGCGAAGCCGTCCTCGACCTTTTGTGTAAACCTGTGCTGACGCCGGAATTCCAGTTCCGCCATTCCTGGAACGAAGGCGACATCGTGTTCTGGGACAACATGTCGACGCAGCACTATGCCGCCAACGACTACTATCCCGAACGCCGTCGCATGGAGCGCACTGCCGTTTGCGGCGAAGAACCGTTCTGATGCGGACGCTTCGCAAGCTCGCGCTGGCGATGTTCTGCTTCTGCATGCCAAGCGCTGCATATGCGGCCGATCCGATGATCGGACTGTGGCGGGCCAAGAGCGGGCTCATCGCCAGTGTCGGGCAGTGCGGCGGTTCGCTGTGCATCACCCTGCGCAATCTAGAATTTGCCGGCCGCACGATCGGCCGGATGAAACGGGCTGGCGCAACCTACAAGGGAACCGTGTTGCACCCCGGCTGGAACTGGACGTTCAACGGTTTCGCAAAGTTGTCAGGTAACACCGTGCAGGTCAGCGGCTGTGTTATTGGCAAGGTCTTCTGCCGCAGCCAGACATAGACGCGAATTTCGGGAAGACGTTTTTCAGAAAGATGAATTTCAGGGAGAAATTTTTTCCATGACGTAATACAGGCAACCGGCATTCCTGCGACTGGCGGGCATCGCCGCGGCAGGAACGTGTCTCGCGGCAATCGCGGCTCCCGTCCTGGCCCAATCGATCCTTGGAAACTGGCGCACGAAATCAGGCGCTGTAGCGCGTATAGCCCCTTGCGGCGCGGCGTACTGCATCGCCCTGCGCAGCGGCAAGCACAAGGGCAAGCGCATCGGCCGCCTGACCGGCAAGGGAGCCAGTTACAGCGGCACGGTCACCGATCCCAACAATGGCAAGGTCTACACCGGCAAGGCAAGCGTCCGGGCAAGTTCCATGTCGCTCAGCGGTTGCGTCCTCGGCTTCCTGTGCAAATCGGAAACCTGGACGCGCCGGTGACTATGAGACGCGGCGCTGATCACAATAGATGCTCGCAGCCGGCTTCCTTCGCCCAATATTCCCATCCGCGCCGCATGGCCGGCGCATCCGGATCGAGCGCCAGCCGCGCCTCGATCTCGCCGCGTGACAGCGCCTTGTATTCGCCCATCTGCATCGCGGCAAACTGCGTACGGGCGTTGCGCGGAATATAGACCGATATCCGCACCAGATCGTTGATGGACCGGCCGACACAGACAAAGCCGTGTCCGCGCATAAGCGCCATGCGATTACAATCGAGACACATCGCAAGGTCGCGACCGTGATCCATGTTGGTGACCAGCAGCGTGGTATCGTCGCCGAACTTGTCCGCAATATCCCAGACCGGAATATTCTCGCCGATATCCCCGACCGCATGAATGACCGGGCGCAGGCGCGTTGTCTTCGAGATCGAGAACGGCAGGATTTCGTCCGCATGGGAATGCAGGCAAGCCTTCACGTCCTCGCGCTTTTCATAGACGCCGCCATGAATGAAACGCTCCAGATACAAGGGGCGTCTTTCGTCCTTGTCCACCGGCGTACCATCGAGATGAAATTCGACGATATCGCCGATATCGACAATGGCCGGACTGACCGAGCGCGCCAGAAAGTATCGGTCGGGACGTTCCGGATGACGCATGCTGACATGCCCATAGGCATCGAGCACATTGTTGAGCGCCAGAATACGGTTGGCGATGACAACATCGCGGATGGTGCGTTCGACGGGAGTCATGAAAAATCCTCTTGCATGTGTTGTGACCGGTTGCATAACCCGCGTCCTATTTGACGTCGACAAACAATTCGTCGAGCGAGGGAATGCGATCAATCATGTGATCGCGGTGCATGATCCTGAGCTGGGTTTCAAGCGTGTTGCGATTGGCTTCGATGCCGTAGGGCCACGGATCGCCGCCGGGAAAAAGTTCGTCAACCTCGTCGATATCCGGATAGAGCCAGGGCAACATCACCTTTTGCGCACCATTGTAGCGCAGGTTTTGCCAGGCCATCGCCTTGGCATCATCAAAAGCCTTGTAAAGGCTTTTCGCGATCCACGGATTGGCATTGTATACCTCCTTGCGAATGGCAACGAGATGCATGATCGGATGGATCTTCGTGCGCATGTAGAAGTCTTTCTCGACGTCCCTGTAGTTCGGCCACAACCGCACGATATCCGGATCGTTCCCGAGTGAATCGGGCAGGACGGCACCGAGGATTGCGTCGATCTCCCCTTCGACAAGCAGCTCGTTGAGCGACTTGCCGGAAGTGTTCTGGACGATATCGACCGGCTTCAGGAGCGGTGGCGGCGCCGGATTGCCATGCGCGCCGGCCTCGTTGACCGATCCCTGCACCCATGTCACGCCGGTCAGGTCGACGCCGAAATCGTCCACCAGCACGCCGCGGCACCAGATGGCGGCGGTCATGGTATGCAGCGGCACGCCGATGCGCCGCCCGGCCAGATCCTTCGGCTCCCTGATGCCACTCTTGCGATTGTAGACAATGAATCCGTGGCGGAACACCTTGGACGGGAAAACCGGGATAGCGACGAAGGGATTGGTACCGGCGCAGGTATTTGCAATGTGCTCGGACGATGACATTTCCCCCAGGTCGAAATCGTTCGAACGCATCAGCCGGTCGAAAATTTCGCGCGGACCAAGGTGGTCAGCCATCTCGAGGTCGATGCCTTCGGGCTGCACCTGCTTGCGCCGGATCGGTTCCATCCGATCGTAGGGAGAACAGACGAAGTTGAGTTTGAGTTTTTCCATGCCGATGCCCCCCGGAAGCCTGTTTTTGTTGGCGGCAGAATGCAGCACGGGCGGAATTTCCGCAATCGTTCTGTGATGTTTCGAGCTATGTCGCACAGGGCTTTTCCCCGCGATTGCATTCTGGTATGGTGCCGCAAAACAACGCCTTGGGAGAAGAAATGTCCGACAGCAATTTCAGCGTCCTGATGCTCGGTCCGCAGGACATCACCGATGTCATCGAAATGGGTAAGGCCATCGATCTGGTCGAACAGGGCTATGCGGAAGCATCGGGATATCCGATCATCAATGCGCCGCGCCGGCGGGTCCATTCGCGCAACAACGTCCGCATCTCCAACTTTCCGGGCGGCATCGACGGACTGGGCGTCATCGGCTCCATGACCCGTGGCGAACAGGTCGTGCACGATCACGATGCCTCCGACCAGACCTATCCGCACCGCGAGCATCCCGTTTACCTCATGTGGGATTCGACCACCGCCGCCCTGAAATGCATCATGATCGGCGAGATCACCGAAAAGCGGGTCGGCTATTCCAGCCTGATGGCGCTGCGTACCGCTGCAACGAGCGGCGTCGGCTTCCGCCATCTTGCCCGCAAGGATTCGAAAGTCGCCGGTGTGTTCGGTTCGAGCGGCCAGGCCCTGCACAAGATCCTTGCCCTGCAGAATGAACGTCCGATCGAGACCTACAAGATCTACAGCCGCAGCAAGGATAATCGCGAGAATTTCTGCGCCCGCATGCGCGAACTGGTGGAGGCTGAATTCGTGCCTGTGGAGCAGCCGGAAACGGTGGTGCGCGATTCGGATGTGGTCATTTGCGCGACCAATTCCAACGTACCCGTGTTCGACGGCGAGTGGCTCGAGCCGGGTCAACACGTGGTTACTGTCGTCGGCTCCAACGCCGCGCTCATCGAGGGCGGCTGGCTGAAGTCGGGCCGCCGCGAGAATGACGACACGACGGTCGTGCGTACGGATTTCATCGCTACAAACTGGCTGGAGTCGATCAAGTCGGAACGGCAGGCCGGTATCTGGGATCCGATCCAGGCCGGCATCATCGGCTGGGACAAGATCGTCGAGATCGGCGACATTGCGTCGGGCAAGCACGCAGGCCGCACCAGCGACGATCAGATCACCCTGCATGCCAACAACAACGGCACGGCGGCCGCCGATCTGGCCATCGCCCATTGGGTCTATGAGGAATGCAAGACGCTGGGGCGCGGCAATCCGATGATGTTGCCAAGACCCGGTGAACAGTGACCCGGTGAACAGTGAACCCGCAGTCGGCGCGGCGCGGAAAGATTTCTTGATCTTTCGCAATGTCACTCTGGCGGCACTGGTTTATTTGTTAACAATGTGATTGCCGCTGGCAATAGTCGCCAGTCAGGCTTCGAGCAATGGAGGACGATGATGCGTGGTTTGGTAAAGGTTCTTGCGATTGGCGCTATTGCGGCCGTTGTCCAGATGTCGGCGCCTGTGGCGACGACTGCCGTGGCGCAAGGCTATTCCAACATGACTTGTGGCCAGCTCTGGTATGCGCGCAACAGGATCTATGCCGATGCTGGCTTTTGCTTCAAGACCGCACGGGCGCGGCGAACATTCGGCGCCGGCTACTTTCCTCCCTATGGCCGCCTGAGCGGCTGGGCGCGGGAAGAGGTCAACCGCATCCAGGCATGGGAAGCCCGCAACGGCTGCTGAGCCGCATCTGGTGCAGCGGGTGGATCCCGGAAGCCTTGCACAATCCATCATCGAATTCCGCAACTCCGGCCGGGTTGCGGAATTTTCTTTTCGGCGGTTTGGCCGGCGATCTTCAACCGGGAACCAGCGTTTCGCCTGCCGCTTGACCGATATCAACACCCATATTCAGTAATTCATATATCTGGCAGCCAAATCCGCTTCACTAAACGCGAAGCGGGCAATAACGGGGCTGCTACCGTGGACATTACCCAGATTCTCGAACGCGTCGGCGACAGGCCGGCGATGGCGCTCGCCGGCTTGATGGTCGGACTGATTTTCGGCTTCGCGGCACAGCGCAGCCAATTCTGCCTGCGCGCGGCGACAGTCGAATTCTGGCGCGGCAAATTCTGGAGATTGACGTCCAGCAACGGATCACTGGGCCCGCGCACGGCCATATGGCTGCTGGTTTTCGGTATTGCCCTGGCCGGAACGCAGCTGCTGCTCGCCTATGGCCACCTTGCGCCGGATCGCATCCGGCAACTCTCGACCACCGGCACGATGTCCGGCGCGATCATCGGCGGCGCCCTGTTCGGCATCGGCATGGTTCTGGCGCGCGGCTGCGCCAGCCGGCTGCTGGTCCTGTCGGCCACCGGCAATCTGCGCGCCCTCGTCAGCGGGCTTATTCTGACCGTCACCGCACAGGCGGCCCTGAGCGGCATCCTTTCGCCGGCGCGCCAACAGCTGTCGGCCCTGTGGACCGTGCCGGGCGATCTGCGCAACCTGCAACTGCGGCTGCCTTCGGGAACCGGACTTGCACGCGGCCTGGTCACGATTGGACTGGCGTTGTTTCTGGCGCGGCGCCACCGGCTGCCCCCCCTGCAGACTGTGGCCGGCGCAGCCGTCGGCGGCGCCGTCGTACTCGGCTGGTATCTGACCGCGGCGATAGCGGCGCGCTCGTTCGATCCCGTTGCGGTGCAGAGCGTGACATTCACCGGCCCCTCGACCGACACCCTGATGGTGCTGATCGCCCGCCCGGACGTGCCGCTGACCTTCGGCATCGGCCTTGTTCCCGGCGTCTTTGCGGGATCGCTCTTAGCCACCCTGCTGGCCGGCGAATTCGAGATTCAGACTTTCAATGAGCGCGCGCCCATGCCGCGCTATATCGCCGGCGCCATGCTGATGGGTTTCGGCTCCATGCTGGCCGGCGGATGCGCGGTCGGCGCGGGCGTCACCGGCGGCGCGCTGATGGCCTCGACGGCATGGGTTGCATTGATTGCCATGTGGGGCGCGGCGGGCCTGACCGACCTGCTGGCGGACCGGCCACCGCACTCGGACAGCCAGGCCAGGCGGCCTGACCGGAGTGCACTCTTCGGGCGCTATCCCCAGAGCTGCTTCGTCGCTAGCCGTGCGCCCTCGGCAAGGCTCTGGAACTTGGCGTCGACGATCGTATCGTGCACTTCCGGCACGGCGCGCGGCGTCGATGCAAAGCCGCAGTCCGTCGAGGCGATGACATTTTCCCTGCCGACGACGCTGGCGAATTTGCAGATGCGCTCCGCCACCAGTTCCGGATGCTCGACCAGTACGGACGCATGAGTGATGACACCCGGCAGCAGCGCCTTGCCTTCCGGCAGTTTCACATTCTCCCACAGCTTCCATTCGTGCTCGTGACGCGGATTGCCGAATTCAAAGGAATAAAAATCCGCATTGATCTCGAGAATGATATCGACAAGGTGCTTCATCTCGAAATCATGGGTGCGCGGCCCCATGTTGATGCCGTAGCAGGTGTGGTGCCTTACCCTGTCGGAGGGAATGTTGCGGATCGAATGGTTCATCGCCTCGACCCGCCGCCGCGCCCAGCGCCTAGCATCCTCGACGCTCATCGACGGCTCCAGCATGTGTTGCATGGCAAGGCGCGGATCGTCGAGCTGGATGGAAAAGCCTGCAGCCACGATCGCTTCGTATTCCACGCGCATCGTTTCGCTGATCGCTTCCAGATATTCGTCTTCCGTTTTGTAATGGCGATTGATGACCGCTCCTTCGACGGTGCCGACGGAAGCGCAGGGAAAGAACAGATCGGTTACGCTCCTGCCTTCCAGCGCCTTTTTCGCGTTGGCGATATCGGTCTCGAGTTGCGCGTGACCGGTATAGGACATCGGTCCGGTGCAGAGCGAACCGGCAGGCTGCGTGCCCGAATGACCAGCGGCATAGAATTCGGGAAAGTCGTTGCGCTCGCGGGTTGCGGTGCGCTGCTGCTTGTCCGGATTGCGTTCCACGCCGCTGATGCGCTCGCGCACATAGGCGAAGAAGCCGGCCTTGGATTGTTCGCCATCGCTGACGATGTCGATGCCGTGCCTGCATTGCCAGTCAATGGTGCCGGCAACCGCCTTCGTGACTTCGGCATCGTATTTCGCCTGATCGTAGGGACGGCCATCGAGACGTTCGGCCATCATTTCGCTGAGCGCAGCAGGTCGCGGTAGGCTGCCGACATGGGTTGTCAGAATACGTTTCGTGCGCTCGCTGGCGATGGACATGGCGTTCTCTCCCGTATGATCGATCTTTCGAGGATTTGTTCTCACATCGCACGGGATACCGGCATGCGCAAGCACCACGCCGCATCAATCCGGCCCATCGTCGATGCGCTGCATATCCTCGTCGCTCAGGCCGAAATGATGCCCGATTTCATGCACGAGAACATGGTTGACGATCGCGCCCAGCGTATCCTCGCGTTCGAACCAGAAAGCGAGAATGGGCTGGCGATACAGGTAAATCATGTTGGGAAACTGCCCAGTATAGGAGCCGGCCTCGCGCTGCGCGATGCCCTCCCCGGCAAACAGGCCGAGCAACTCGTAGCGGGACCGCGCACCGACCGCGCGCAAATCCTCACGGCTGGCGAACTCCTCGATGCGGAACACCACGCCTTCGCAAACGGCCCGGACCTGCTCCGGAAGCGCCTCGAAAGCCGTTTGCGCAAGCGCCTCGATTTCTTCTATCGTCGGCGCGGTATCGCGCTGCCATTCCGCAGCAGACCTGTCAGCTCCAGCGGCAAGGCTGGCCGTATCGCCTGGTGCGTTTGTTTCGCTGTGCCTTGCCGTAGCTGGTTCCTTCACCATGATCGTTCCCGACCCCATGAACCCGGGGAAGCTCCGGCATCAGCACAAGCGCCGTGCTGCTACCGGCAGCGCGCCGAGCCGGCCACCGGCTTGCCGTCCGCTTCGCTGACCACGCAGACCTGCGAGTCGAGCCCTGCCGGCACCTTGACGTTGCGCGCCAGCACGAATTTGCGAACGACGCTGCGCCCCAGGCCCGGCGGCATGGCGATCGGTGCGACGATGCGCAACTCGCTCAGCGGCAGCATCAGCGCTGCTCCAACGCTGGTGGTTTTCGGCAATTCCAGTGCGCCCTGATCAATCAGCTGCGCCAGTCCGGCCCGGCCCGGCAAAACCTCGCCAGCCGTCATTTGTATCTGGCTGACGACAGTCTTTGCATCCAGCCGAATGATGCCGGCCGGAAACGAACGCGATACGGCGGTCCAGAATACGGAACCGGGGCTGTTCTTCGGAGCGGCGATCGCCAGCGGGTTTGCTGCCTTTGCATCCTGCTTGCCGGACGGCAGGGAAACCTGTCCGCGTCCGGAAGCATATACGACCCCTGCCGGCTGCGCACCGGTCAGGGCCCGCAGGGAGCGACTGATCTGCGTCTTTTCCGCATCGCTCGAGAAAGTATAGGGCAGGCATCCGGATGTCTCGAGGAAACTGACCTTCGCCTTGTCGATGCCGCTGACAGCAACGCTCGACTGCTGTCCAAGGCCAAAGCGCGAACCGAGATAGACCTTCGCAACACGCTCCGTCACGCCGGTGATCTGCCAGACCACATTGCCCGGCGCGGAAAGGATCAACACCAGATTGTCCGAACCTTCCTCGATATTCAGATGGGCAACGCTGACCAGCTGCTGCTTGCCGGTGAACGTCAGCGAGGAGAGGCCCTGGCCGCGATAGGTTGCAGCGAATACGGGCTTTGCATCTTTCGGCAAATCCGCGAAACGGCACTTCATCATCTGCGTGGCGAGGCGGCGCGCCGAATACTGCTTTCGACGTTCGCGCGCCTGACGCTGCCGAACCTTGCGGATCTCCAGCATGAAGCGCTGCATTTCCGCTTCGCTCAGCACATTGTCCTTGTCGCTGTCGACTTCCGAGAAGACCGCATTTGCCGCATCCATGAGTTCCTTGCGGGTCAGGATGCCGTCCTTGTCCAGATCGAGCGACAGGGGAATCAGCCTGTAGTTGGAGGAGTCATAGCTACTGCGATATCTCATGGCCGACTGCATTTCGACGCTCTTGCCGATCTCCTCGATTGTAATGGAGCCATCGCGATCGACATCGTTGCGCATGATCTTGTCGAAGTCGCGCTGCATGCGCGCCTGCCGGTGAAGCGTGGTGGAATAGGAATACTTGTTGCGCAGCACGGCGCGCACTTCATCGCGCGTCACCTTGTTGTCGCCGTTGATATCCGACGCAAGCACATCGCGCACGATATTGGCGCGCCGTTGCGCCAGCGCGATATCTTCCGACAGTTTTTCGTCCCTGGCGGAAATGCCTTCGTCGCCAGCGATGCGCCCGCGGTCGAAGATCTTGCCCATCTGCCGCTCGACCTGCTTGCGCGACCAGTCATAGGGCTCGCGGTTGAACAGCGTCGAATAACGAATGCGCATCCAGTCGAGCCCTTCCTGCGAATGAACCGGCTGGGGTTTCGCTGGCTGCGATTGGGCAGGTTGCGCATGCGTTGCAACTGTCATCATCGGAATCGCGGCAAGGGCGCACCACAGTTTCATGAAGTATCTCCCAGTAAAAAGTCCAGCCAGTAAACAGCAACGATCAAGTGCAACACTCGGGCGACAATGAGGCAAATGCACGTCGCGCATTTGCAGCAGATGAGGACTTTCTCACCAACCAGCTCACAGTTTCAATTACTTGCAAGCATGTTTCAGATCAACATACGGTCATGAACAGCGTTAAGTCAGAAAATTTTGCCGGTAAACAGATTGACGACCAGCAGGATCAGAAAGCCGAATCCCAGCGTTCGGCCGACAATCCGGCCCCATTTTTCAGCCGGATCTTCCGGAGCGTCGCTTTTGCCAGCCGACAGCCCGCTCTTCTACGCAAGTTTGTGCAACGTACTCGCAAACAGGTTCTGGCTGTCGCGTTCGGCATCGCGCACGATACGGTCCGCCTCGACGCCCGCTTTCCTGTCGTCCCTTTCGCTCATTGCCCACCTTCAACGGCTCGAACAGACAAGCATGATACGCCGGATTGCGGAAAATTTCATCGCGTGCGCCCCGACACATCCTCCGGCGCGCCGGTCTGGCATTCTCCCAATCACAGAAACGGAGCACGTGCCGCGCTTCGTACGACACAGGAGATGTACCATGAAGAAGTTCGTTGTTGCAGCCGCGGCTGCCGTTACCCTGGGCTTCGCCGCCCTCACCGCAAACCCCGCTTCGGCTGCCGTATCGCCGCTGAACCCGATCGCCGTCGAACAGCCCCAGGCTGCCGGCAAGACCGCCAAGCTTGAAGGCCTGATCCAGGAAGCCCGCCGCCGTGGCGGTGGCTGGGGCGGCGGACGCCGCTGGGGCGGTGGACGTCACTGGGGTGGCCGTCATTGGGGCGGTCGTCACTGGGGCCATCGCGGTCATCGCTGGCACCGCTGGGGTGATTATGGTCACGTTTACTACGGTGGCTGCTTCGTCCGCAAAATCTGGACCGACTATGGTCCGGTTTACCGCCGCATCTGCCGCTGGTAACAGCACGCAACCAGGCGTAGCCTGACCGTTGGGCCGGTTGCCGCGAGGCAGCCGGCCTTTCCATATGCTGACGGCGGCAAAAAGGCCGGAAACACATCATGTTTCCGGCCTCTTCAATTTGACGGAATGGATAATGTGCCGATGCTGAAAATCAGCTCCAGTCACGCACGTCGACGAACTTGCCGGACATCGCGGCCGCCGCAGCCATGGCGGGCGACACCAGATGGGTACGTCCGCGATAGCCCTGACGGCCTTCGAAATTGCGGTTCGAGGTCGATGCGCAACGCTCGCCGGGAGCCAGCTTGTCCGGGTTCATCGCCAGACACATGGAGCAACCGGGCTCGCGCCATTCAAAGCCCGCTTCGATGAAGATCTTGTCGAGACCTTCCTCTTCGGCCTGCTGCTTGACCAGACCCGAACCCGGAACGACCAGCGCATTGACGCGGGCCGGAACCTTCAGGCCCTTGGCCATACCGATCTTGGCCACTTCCGCCGCAGCGCGCAGATCCTCGATACGCCCGTTGGTGCAGGAACCGATGAAAGCGCGGTCGATTTCCAGATCGGTGATCTTCTCGCCGCCCTTCAGGCCCATGTAGTCGAGGGCGCGGGCAATCTTGTTGCGATGCGCCTCGTCGCGGGCATCTTCCAGACGCGGCACGGAGCCGGTGATCGTCACAACGTCTTCCGGCGATGTGCCCCAGGTCACGATCGGCGGCAGCTTGGCTGCATCCAGGCGAATTTCCTTGTCGAAAAACGCGCCTTCGTCGGTCTTCAGGTGGCCCCAGTACTCAACCGCCTTGTCCCAGTCGGAACCCTTGGGCGCCCGCGGGCGGCCCTTCACATAGGCGAAGGTCTTTTCGTCCGGCGCAATGAGACCAGCGCGTGCGCCTGCTTCGATCGACATGTTGCAGACCGTCATGCGGCCTTCCATCGACAGGGCGGAAATCGCCTCGCCGGCATATTCGATGACCGAACCGGTGCCGCCGGCCGTGCCGAGCTCGCCGATAATCGCCAGGATGATGTCCTTCGCGGTCACACCATCGTTCAGCTTGCCGTCGACGATGACGCGCATGTTCTTCGATTTCTTCTGGATCAGCGTCTGGGTGGCCAGCACATGCTCGACCTCGGACGTGCCGATCCCGTGCGCCAGCGCACCAAACGCGCCATGGGTGGCAGTGTGGCTGTCACCGCAGACGATGGTCGTGCCGGGCAGGGTAAAGCCCTGTTCCGGCCCGATGATGTGCACGATGCCCTGGCGGACGTCGAAGCCGTCATAGTATTCGAGGCCGAAATCCTTGGCGTTCTGCGCCATTTGCTCGATCTGCGCCTTCGATTCCGGATCCTCGATAGGCTGGGTGCGGTCGGTAGTGGGAATATTGTGATCGACCACACACAGCGTCTTGTCCGGCGCATGGACCTTGCGGCCGCTCATGCGCAGACCCTCGAACGCCTGTGGCGAGGTCACTTCGTGCACCAGGTGCCGGTCGATATACAAAAGGGTCGTGCCGTCGTCCTGCACATCAACTACATGATCGTCCCAGATTTTATCGTAGAGCGTACGCGCCTTTGCCATGGTAACCTTCAATCGGGTTTCGTCCCCCCCGGACGGGAATCCTGCGGGACTTCTTTCAAGTTCACGTGCTTTTACAGCGTCAATGGCGACGGGAAAAGGATTTTCGCGTCCTTTCGAACGCCAGCCACATCGGGAGAGGAAAAATGGGCACAGAAAGCCGTGAATCGACCGCAAAATCCGGCCTGAAGCGCCCCCCGGTCGCCCCCTACCTGACGGTAACCCCGGCCAGCGCGGCGATTGCCTTCTATATCGGAGCCTTTGGGGCGGTACAAAAGGCCCTCATGCCGGCCCTCGACGGGCTGCGCATCCTGCATTGCGAGCTGGAAATCAACGGCGGCGCACTGATGCTGGCCGACATGTTCCCTGAATTCGGCAAGACCCGCGTGCCCCTGCCGAACGAGCCGATGGCCGTCTCCGTCAGCCTGGAATTCGCCACCGGTACGGAAGTGGACGAAACCGTTGCCCGGGCCAAATCGCTTGGTGCTACTACGGAAACCGAGCCCTCGAACAGCTTCTGGGGTACCCGCGTCGCCGTGATCCGCGATCCCTTCGGCCACCGGTGGATTCTCAACGGGCCAATCGGCAGCTGACCTCACCGGCAGAACATTGCCAGCCTGCGGTTGACACGCTGCTGCAGTTTTGCTTCCAGATCCAGCCCGCTCACCACGACCTTGCCCATTGCGCTGCGCGGCGTGACCTGCACATCCCGCAAGCGGCAGCGGCGGATGTCGAATATGCCATCGAAGTCCAGCGTCTCGTCGATGGAGCCGGCAACCAGCGCCCCGGACGGGGCAGCGCAGCTGACCGCCACCGCGCCGCTGATCGATATGCCTCCCCGCTCGAAACACACCTTCAGTACCTGCAGGTCGACCGATCTGGTTTGCGTGAATTGCGGCACCTTTGCGCAAACCCGTTTGCGGCCCCGTTTCAGAGCTTCCTTCACAAGCGGACGGGTCATCTTGTTGAGCAGTGGCAGGCAGGTCTGCGCCTGTGCCGGAACCGGCAGGATCGCCAGTGGCGCTAACAGAATTGCAGCAGCGGCAGCGATGGGAGGCCAGCATGTCATGACGTTATCCATCCAGCCGAACCGGCTTTTGCTTCGCTCAGATGTGCTCTAGCCGCTATCGTCCTGCGTAATCCCGCCGACGCCGCGCTCGCCTGGCGGCACGAACCTGGCTACCACCATCTTCAAGGTAAGCCCTTGCGCGACAATCGTCCACAGGACAACGGCATAGGTCGCCGCCAGGATGACGCCGCGCTCCTCCACCAGCGGCAGGGACAACGCCAGCGCCACCGATATACCGCCGCGAACGCCGCCCCAGGTCAGCACCGGAATCGTCCCCTTCTCGAAGCGATGACGAATACCGAACAGGGTGACCGGCGCCGCAACCGCGCAGAAGCGCGCGAACAATACCAGCGCGATGGCCGCAAGCCCCATCCAGGCGAAGGCCGGCGCAAACTTGATGACCAGCAGCTCCAGCCCGATCAGCAGGAACAGCAGGCCGTTCAGCAGTTCGTCGATCAGCGTCCAGAAACCGAAGACATAGCGATGCGTTTCCTCGCTCATCGCATCGTCCGGCCCGCGCTCGCCGATCAGCAGGCCGGCCACGACAACCGCTATCGGCCCGCTGATATGCAGCTTGTGCGCCAGCGCATAGGTTCCCATGACCAGCGCAATGGTGATCATCAGCTCGCTGACATATTCGTTGATCGAGCGCATGAGAAAATAGGCAAGGTATCCGGTCACCAGTCCGAGCACGGCGCCGCCAAGCGCCTCCAGCACGAACAGCTTGGCGACCGGCAGAAAGCCGACCTGCGTATTGCCGCCGCTCTGCACCGCAAGCGCCAGCAGGATGGTGAAGATGACAACGCCGACACCATCGTTGAACAGCGACTCGCCGGCCATGTCGGTTTCCAGTGCCTCGGGAACGTCGACTTCTTTCAGCGTCGACAAAACCGCTACCGGATCGGTCGGCGAGATCAATGCGCCAAACACCAGCGCCCAGATCAGCGGCAGATTGATGCCGAAGACCTGCGCCAGCGCCCAGAATCCGACGCCGGCAATAGCGGTGGAAAGCGCAACGCCCACCGTCGCCATCAGGGCGACCGAAATGGCGCGATCCTTCAGCTTCGACAGATCGACGTGCAGCGCACCGGCAAACAGCAGGAAGCCGAGCATGCCGTTCATCACCGCAGCGTAGAAATCGATCTGCTGGATCGCCTTGATAACGCTGGCGTAGAGTTCCGTATGCGGTATCGCCAGATCGACCCCGACCAGGATAAGCGACGCCAGCAGGCCCATCAGCAACAGGCCGATATTGCGCGGCAGCTTGACGAAGCGCTGGTTGAACCAGGCGAAGAGCGCGGTGAGGGTAACGAGAATCGCGGCAAGATCGAAAATGGACAGCATGAATGGTGTTCGCCTTGTTGCGAGGCCGCAACGCCGATGCCGGATCGCGGTAAACAAATCAGTGCAACAAGTCTAACAAACCCATCCGCTCAATGTAAGCAACGACCGGGCGGCAACGCATATCCGTTCCCTGTCTATCGCGCCTTGTGTTTTGCCCGCTCGATCGATTCGGTAACGATCCGGCGCGCCTCAGCAGCATCGCCCCATCGCACGATCTTCACCCATTTCTTCGGCTCCAGGTCCTTGTAGTGGGCGAAGAAGTGTTCGACCTGGTGCAGGGTGATATCCGGCAGGTCGGTATAATTGACAACCTTGTCGTACCGTTTGGTAAGCCGGCTTGCCGGCACGGCCAGGATTTTTTCGTCGCCGCCCGCCTCGTCCTCCATCAGCAGCACGCCCACGACCCGGCAGTTCATCACCGCGCCGGGAATGATCGCTCGCGTATTGGCGATGATGACATCGCAAGGGTCGCCGTCTTCCGACAGGGTATGGGGGATGAAGCCATAGTTTCCCGGATAGCGCATGGCCGTATAGAGAAACCGGTCGACGATCAGCGCGCCGGACTTCTTGTCCATCTCGTATTTGATCGGTTCGCCGCCGATCGGCACTTCGATAATGACATTGACGTCATCCGGCGGATTGTTTCCGATCGCTATTTCATCGATGCGCATGACAGCTTTCCCGAACAAGAGATGGCGCGGCCCCAAAACCTTGCATGTTGGACCGTGCGCCTTGTCACGCCGAATCGGCGCAGCAGGCAATTGGCATTTGGTACCACCACAGGCCGGCGCGATCATGCGCGGCCCGTTTTAACGTTTTGCAAATTGCCGTTACGGAAGCCGCCCAGCCTGTAAAAACAAAGGCGCGGGATTGCCCCGCGCCCTGGCACATCGTGCGATTTGCAAAAGATCAGCTGGCTGCTTCTTCCGCAGCGGCAGCAGGAGCAGCAGCGCCCTTGCCTTTTGCCTTTGCAGCGCGGGCAGCCTTGCCCTTGGCGCTGTTGTCGATGCGCTCTGCGATACGGGCCGACTTGCCACGGCGGTCGCGCAGATAATACAGCTTGGCGCGGCGCACCTTGCCCTTGCGGACCACTTCGATGGAATCGATGATCGGCGAATAGATCGGGAATACGCGTTCCACGCCTTCGCCATAGGAAATCTTGCGAACCGTGAAGTTCTCGCTCAGGCCGGCGCCGTTGCGGGCGATGCAAACGCCCTGATAGGCCTGAACGCGCGAACGCTCGCCTTCCTTGACCTTCACATTGACGATTACGGTGTCGCCCGGGCGGAATTCCGGGATCGGACGGGCTTCGGCCAGTTTCTTGGCCTGTTCAGCTTCCAGCTGCTCGATGATATTCATGGTCAAACTCCTGCCGTTCCGCCTTCATGACATGACCCGGGGAGTTCCGGAGCAAGCATTCGGGCGAGCGTTTCGGTACGCTGTTTTGAGTTGGTGCGAGTCTATATACCGGATCGACCACGCTGTCGATGCCAATTGCATGCAATTTTTGCGCTATGGCCCGCCCGCTCAGAAGAAAGCGTTAACGCCGCGGGCGACAATGAACAGCCCGACGATGATGACAATTGCGGCAAAGACCAGCGACAGCGCCCGCTTCTTCTTGCCCAGCCAGGCACTGGCGGCCGTGCCGGCAAAAGCGCCCACGACACCGCCTGCAACAACGAGTGCGCCGACCTTCCATTCGATCAGGCCCGAATAGGCATACGAACCCGCCGTGCTCAGGCCAAAGGCGCTGACTGCGACAAGCGAGGTGCCCACCGCATTGCTCAACGCCATGCCCGTTGCCAGCATGAGGCCCGGGACGATCAGAAATCCCCCGCCGATGCCGAAAAATCCGGACATCAGGCCAACGCCGAAACCTATACCCAATAGTTTGGGAACCATGGCGGCGGCATTGTCCCAGGTCAGCCTGACCTCGCCGCCTGCACCGGCGGACTGTCCGCGCAACATGTTGGCGCCAACCAGGATCATGACCATACCGAACAGCGCCAGCAGCTTCTGGCCATCGAACGCCTTGCCCATCTGCGCACCGGCCAGCGCGCCGGCGATGCCTGCGGCCGCGAACACTCCTGCACAGGCCCATTTCACATTGCCCCGTCGGGCATGGGCGACAAGGCTTGCCATGGCGTTCAAGGCGACGGCAGCGGCGCTTGTGCCGATAGCAATATGTACGGATGGCATTCCGACCACATAGACGAGCAGCGGCAAGGCAAGAATGGAGCCGCCACCACCGATCAGGCCGAGAACAAACCCGACACCGATGCCGGACAAGGCCGCAAGGATAGCGATTACGGGAGTGATGACCATATCCAAGTCGGTGTTTCCGGTTGCAGACAGTGCACAGGAACGTTGCATGTCAGCTATTAATATATTAGAATATACTAATATATAGGTGCATAGACTGACATGGTCAACACGAAAGTGCCAACGGAACAGGACAATGGGAACAATGAAACCGGAAATCGAAGCCTTTTTCGACGAACCCACAAATACGGTCAGCTATCTGGTCTGGGATGCCGCCACCAGGAAAGCCGCGGTTATCGATCCCGTCCTCGACTACGATCACCGTTCAGGCGAAGTCGATAACCGCTCGGCTGACGAGATTCTCGCCCGCGCAAAGGCCCTGGGCCTGGAGGTTGAATGGGCGCTGGAAACCCATGTTCATGCCGATCACCTGTCCGGCGCGCCCTATATAAAGGCACAGACCGGCGCCAGGATCGGCATCGGCGAGCATGTTCGCGACGTACAGAAGATATTCCGCCCGGTGTTCAATATCGAGGACATGAAGACGGACGGCAGCGATTTCGACCACCTGTTCGTTGATGGCGAAACCTTGCACCTCGGTAACCTGCAGGTGGAGATCATTCACACCCCGGGTCACACACCTGCCTGCGTCGCCTACAAGATCTCAGATGCCGTATTCGTCGGCGACACCCTGTTCATGCCGGATTACGGTACGGCGCGCGCCGATTTTCCCGGCGGCGATGCCCGCCAGCTCTACCGGTCGATCAAGAAGCTGCTGTCCCTGCCGGGCGATACCCGCCTGTTCATGTGCCACGACTACAAGGCCCCGGGCCGCGACGAATATGCGTGGGAAACGACCGTCGCGGACGAGCGCAAACACAACAAGCACGTGCACGAGGGCGTTTCCGAAGACGAATTCGTCAAGATGAGGGAAACCCGCGATGCAACGCTGGCGGCCCCGACCCTTCTGCTGCCGTCGATCCAGGTGAACATGCGGGCCGGAAAGTTCCCGCCGGCCGAGAATAATGGCGTCCACTACCTGTTGATCCCGGTAAAGATGAAGCACTGATTGCCTCTCGCTTCCCGGGCCGGCCCCGCCCTTGACAGACCAGTCGCGAACGCGTTGATCGGTTCAGACAAGAGGAAACGGGGCCGGCTTGGCATATCTCCAATCCATTATCGATCTGCTGCGGCATACCTACAGCGGCTGGGAATTGCCGCTTGCGCTGGCAATCATCGTCGCCGCCGGCATCGTGCGCGGATTTACCGGCTTTGGCGCGGGGCTGGTCGGCGTGCCGCTGATGGCCCTAATGTGGGGTCCGGTGGAAGCCATGGCGACTTCGGTCGTGCTTGGAATTGCCGCCACCCTGCAGCTGGTTCCGCGCGCCATCCCCATCACCAACTGGAAGGATTCCGGCCCGATGATCGCCGCCTCGACGCTGGCGACGCCGGCCGGAACGTTGCTGCTAGTGTCGCTCGATCCGGAGATCGTCAAGAAGATCATTTCCGCGCTGGTGCTGATCGTGACGCTGATAACCCTGCGCGGCTGGGTCTATCGCGGACCGCGCGGACCCATGGCAAGCGGCACCGCGGGGCTCGTCGGCGGCGTCATCAACGGACTTGCCGGCGTCGGCGGGCCTGCCCTCGTTCTGTACCTGATTTCCCTGCCCGAACGGGCAGAAGTACATCGCGCCAATATCGTCATGGCGCTGGCCGTGACGTCCACGGTCTCCGCAATCGGCCTCTATCTGGCTGGAGCGGTGACCACACGGGTCATCACCAACACGGCAATCCTGCTGGTCCCTTCGATCGTTTCGGTCTGGATAGGCGCGAAACTGTTCACAGTGCTGCCGGCGCGGATATTCCGCCTCGTCATCCTGTGGTTTCTGGTCGCCATCAGCGTCGCCATCCTGCTGGCCTGAACCAATCCAGATCCGTGTCATCGCGCTGGATCGCGCGGAGTGATCCCGATCAACCCGCCCGGCGGTTGATTGTGACAGAATTATTATGCAGCTTGCGGCAGTATTTGCGGTTAGAGACCGGTATCAGTTTTGGAACAAGCACCGCCCAACACCTCCGCTCCGTCCGGCAATGTCCCGGCAAACGACGGCGAGGTCACCGTAAACCGGGAAGGCGAAGTCAAACTTCTGGCTGGACCCGAAGGACTGCAGCAGGTGCTGAAATCGCCTGTCCTGGAGAAGGCGGTTATCCAGCCGCGCTCCCGGGCGCTTGTCACGACCTATTATGATACCGCGTCTGGAGCCTTGCAGAAGGCCGGCATCGCGCTGCGCGTGCGTCGCAACTACGGCCGCTTCGTCATGACGGTCAAATTTCCGCCAAATCTGGCGACCGGCCTTTTCGGCCGCGATGAAATTGAAGTCCGCCTGCCCGGCGAAGCACCCGACATCGACCTGTTCGGCGAAGAAATTGCCGGGCGCATCCGCGCCGTTACCGGCGGCCAGCCGATCGAAGCTGCCTTCACCACCAATTTCCGGCGTCGCACCGGATCGATCGATACCGGCCGCGCGACCATCGAAATGGCGATCGATGCCGGAACGCTTGATGCATCGGGCCGCCAGCAGCCGATACAGGAACTGGAGCTGGAACTGAAAACCGGCGATGAAGCGGCCCTGTGCGACCTCGCCGCCGATCTTGCCGGCGCTTGCCGCATGCGGCTGGGATCGCTGTCGAAGGGCGAGCGCGGCTCCCTGCTCGCATCCGGAGCGCCGGCCTCCGGTTCCAAGGGGACGGTCCCCCCACTGCCTGCCGGGATAGTGGTCGACGATTTTATCAGCGCGGTGATCGATGTCTGCCTGAAGCAGTTCACCGCCAACTGGGCTGCCGTCGAAGATGGCGAAAACCCCGAAGGCGTCCATCAGGCGCGCGTATCCCTGCGCCGCTTGCGCGCCATGCTGGGCCTGTTTGCGAAGAAGCTTCCGGCGACCGAATTCCAGGTCTTCCGCGCCGAGGCAAAACAGCTTGCCTCGACCATGGGGCCGGCGCGCGACTGGGATGTCTTTATCGACATGGTCGAAAGCGGTCCGCTGAAGCTTTACGCGCGGGACACCAGCTTCGAAGCCCTGCTCGCGGCCGCCAAGGCCCGGCGCGACAACGCATACATACAGGCAAGACGGGTTGTCACCGATCCCTCGACCAGCGTGTTCGTTCTGAACCTGCGGGCTTTTGCAGCAAGACGCGGCTGGCGCAATGCACTCAGCGGCGCCGCCCTGCCGATCCTGACCCAGCCGGCGCGAAGCTATGCATCCGCCACCCTTGCGCGCATGCACAAGCGGGCGCTGAAAGCCGGCAGGCATCTCGCCGACCTGAGCATCGACGAACGTCACGAATTGCGCATCGACCTGAAGAAGATCCGCTACGCGGCGGAATTCTTCGGCCCCCTGTTCGGCGGAGCCAATGGCCGCAAGCGATACACCCGCGCTGCCGGCGGCGTTCAGGACGCGCTGGGAGCATTCAACGACGAAGCGGTCGCCCATGGACTGCTGGAAACGCTGGAAGGCGATTGCGGCCCCGCTGGCGCCCGTGCCGCAGGCATCGTGCTCGGATGGTGCGGACGCGGCCGCGTCGATGCCGATTCCGTGCTGCAACCGGCCTGGGACCGGTTTGCCGAAGCGAAGAAATTCTGGGATTGAGGGGAAGTTTCGCGACGGCGGCGTTTTGACCGGCTGCCGCCTGCGCGTTAGATGTCTGTCAGCATAACGCCCGCCCTGTCAGCTCCTCCGGATTTTCCCCGCCCATGTCCCAGACTTCAGCGCTTCCCGCCGATACCGATGTCATGATCGTTGGTTGCGGACCCTGCGGCCTGATGCTCGCCAACGAACTTGGCCGCCGCGGCATCCGCGCCGTGCTGGTGGACGCCAAGGCGGGGACGGCCTTCAACCCGCAGGCCAATGCGACCCAGGCGCGTTCCATGGAGCACTACCGGCGGCACGGCTTCGGCGACGAAATACGGGCGCTCGGCATGCCCGCCGATTTTCCGCCCGACATCGCCTATTTTACCCGCATGGCCGGCTACGAGCTGGCGCGATTCGAAATGCCCCGGGCAAAGGATGCAAAAGACGTGATCCGCGGCCTTTCGGGATCGTGGAGTGCAGCCGAACTGCCCCATCGCGTATCGCAGAAATACGTAGAGCAGGTGCTTCTGAAACACGCACGCAAATATGCGGCGAACAGCGTCCACTTCAACACGCGGCTGGTTTCGTTCACCGATCATGGCAGCCATGTCGAATGCATCACCGAACCGGCGGGCGGCGGCCAGCAGACCGTCACGCGCGCACAGTATCTCGTCGGAGCCGATGGCGCCCGCTCGACCGTACGCCGCGCGCTTGGAGTGAATCTGTCGGGCGAATCCGGCGTCCAGCGCGAATTCATGGGCGGGCGCATGTATGCCGTGTATCTGCGCTGCCCGGACTACTACTCCGCCATGCCGCACAAGCCCGCATGGATGAATGTGACCGTCAATGCGCAACAGCGCTGTTTCATGACCGCCATCGATGGCAAGGAAGAGTTCGCCTATCACTTCCAGCTCAAGCCCGGGCAGGACGAAGACGCGATCACCGACGAGGAAGCCAAGCGCCAGGTCTGCATCGGTTTCGGCGTCGAACTGCCGATGGACATTCTTTCGCGCGTGTCCTGGACGGCCGGATATACGCTGGTCGCCGACCGGATGCGTATCGGCCGCGTTCTGATTGGCGGCGATGCGGCGCATCTGTTCACGCCCGCTGGCGGCATGGGCTACAACACGGCCATCGAGGATGCCGTCAACATGGGCTGGAAGCTGGCGGCGCTGGTGCGCGGCAAGGCCGGCGAGACACTGCTGCAATCCTACGAGGACGAACGGCGCGCCATCGCCGTGCGCAACACCGGCTTTGCCCGCAAACTGGCGGATTCACTCGGCGGTTTCGCCGCAACGCCGGAGCTGGAAATGGCGGCTCCGGAAGGCGACAAGGCCCGTGCGGTGGCCGGCGAATACTATAACCGCCATGCCCGCATCGAGTTCAATATTCCCGGCTTTACCTTCGGCGCGCGCTACGACGGGTCGCCGGTGATCTGTCCTGACGGAACCGCGCCGCCTCCGGACGGGCCCAACATCTATCACCCGACCGCCTGCCCGGGCGGCCGCGCGCCGCATATGTGGCTCGACGACGGGCGCTCCCTCTACGATACGTTCAACCTGGAATGGACGTTGCTGCGCTTGCGCCCGGACGCTGAAACCGCAGGATTCGAGAGTAGTTTTGCCGATGCTGGTCTCGACCTGCAGATTGTCGACCATCCCGATTCACGATTGCGTGAACTGTATGAAGCGGATCTGGCCCTCGTTCGTCCCGACCAGATCGTAGCCTGGCGCGGAACCGGCGCTGGCGCCGACATGACGGCGATAGTCCGGCAAGTTGCGGGACTTGCCTGATATCGCATGCCCGATACAACGTGAGGCTGCGCCACAAGGCATCTGCCGTGCATATGGTTTCTTTGCATTGCATTTCCGGAGAATGTGGTTAATTTTCGCTCTCGCGCCGGGGAATCGACACATTTAACGCTTCGCTAACCATGTTTGCAGTAGCGCTTGAATGGGCCGATGTAGATTATCCGGCAACAATTTACGCCACACCCTCCCGGCAACGCCCCGGGCTGATCGATCGTCAAAGGGAGCATTTCATGCTGCGGCCAACTTTTGCAGTAGGGACATTCCGGGGCCGGCGCGCCGCCCTGCTGGCAACCGCGGTGGTTGCGCCACTGGCAATGGCCGGATGCAATGCACCCGGTGCGGGCTTCGGTGTCGGCGCATATTCGTCCATGGTCGACTCCCGCTATACCCTGCCGGCAGTTCCGACCCACAAGTTCAACCCGAAGTTTCTTCGCCAGATCGTTTCCTACAATGGTCGCGAAAAGGCCGGGACCGTGATCGTCGATACCGACAACCGCTTCCTTTATTTTGTCCTGCCGAACCGCAAGGCGGTCCGCTACGGTATCGGCGTCGGCAAGGAAGGCATGGCCTGGGGCGGCCGGGCCGTGATCGGCATGAAGAAGCAATGGCCGACCTGGACGCCGACTGCCAACATGGTGCGCCGCGACCCCAAGCTGAAGAAATACCTCGGTGGCTTCAAGCCCGGTATCGGCAATCCGCTCGGTGCACGCGCCCATTATCTCTACCGCGGCGGCCGCGACAGCAACTACCGCATCCACGGAACCAACGAGCCCTTCTCGATCGGCACCGCGGTATCGAGCGGCTGCATCCGCATGCTCAACCACGATGTGATCGATCTGTATCGCCGCACCAAGGTTGGCACGAAGGTCATCGTTCGCCACGGCAACCGCAACGTCGCGAGCCTGTAGTTCCGTCCCGGCCTGGATATTCCGGTTCACATTATAGCGACCTCACGCAGCTGATGCGTTGCGGTCGTATTTTTGCTACCGGCTGCGCGGACGATCTTTGCGCCTCAATATGTCTGGCCTGACCATGCAAGCTGCGAAAGACCCAAACCGTCCTGAACTGGATGATGACGGCAACCGGCGTCCCGCCACAGTTGCGCGCCGAAGCGCATTACGAACGACGATATGGACCCTTGCTGCCGTCATCGCTGCTGGCGTTATCGGCGTAGTTTCGTTTCGGTTTGACGCAGCACCGGGGGACGCATTCAAGCGTCTGCTGTCCCGCGAAGGAATCAAACCGGACGCCGGAAAACGCGTCACAATGTGTCACTCGTCACTAATGGGTGGCGCTCTTCCTCACTAGACCGAAAGCTGACAAATTCCCCCTCCCAGCCCCGCATATCGCGGGGGCGGCTTGCATTGGCGCGCGGGGAGCCGCCCATAAAGGCTGCTCTGCTGCCGCACAAGCGCTACAGCGGGCCCTTAAACGCTCGCTGAGGGGGTTC
>JAPOIA010000150.1 GCA_029979185.1 Alphaproteobacteria bacterium
TGAAGGTAAGTCCACCCGCACATTACCGGAGGTGTCCGCTGAAATCCTGGACGCGAACTGACGCGAACTTATGTGCTGATTCGCGATCAGCTCCGAAAACCAGCCCGGAAGCAACTCATTGGAGTAGCTTCCGCTTAGTTCATTTTATCATTTTTAAGAAGAGCTTATGCCCGGATTGCAGGCAGCTCCAGCGAGGCTGGCGCACCAGCAAGCAACCCTTTGGGGGCATTCTCTCCGATCCCGGCGAACTCGGGGCGAAGCAGCATTAACTACCCTTTTTTCGAAGATTTACCGCAGCGCGGCCAGTGTATATCATTCCCTTTAACGGGGATGCGGGCCAGGAAGCGGAGTATCGAGCATGCCGGGAACACAGCGGCGCCCATTCAATCTGACCGGACGATGGAAACGTGTCTCGCAACGAATCGCACGAGCGGGGCGTTTGGCGGCAACTGCGGCCATCGCAACCACATCGGCAATTTTTCTTTCCATCTCCGGACTTGCGGGCGCCAACGCCAAGGATGGCCCTGTCAAAGTCGACGTCGAACTTATTCTGGCGGTCGATATTTCCTTCTCCATGGACCCCGAAGAGCAGCGGCTGCAACGGGCCGGATATATCGAAGCGCTGAAATCCCCCGACTTCCTGCGCGCACTAAAGACCGGCATAAATGGCAAGATCGCCATCACCTATTTCCAGTGGGCATCCAATTTCGACACAGATGTCCTCCTGCCCTGGACTATCATCGACGGCGCTGCCAGCGCGGAAGCAGCGGCCAACAAGCTGGCTGCTGCGCCCTATCGCCGGGCCAGGCGAACCTCGATCTCAGGAGCCATCGAAAAGGCCATGAGCCTGTTCGAGAAGAACGGCTTCAGCGGCGCGCGGCGTGTCATCGACATTTCAGGCGATGGAACCAACAACGATGGCGGCCCGGTCAATGCGGCGCGCGATGTCGCGCTGCGGCAGGGTGTGGTCATAAACGGACTGCCGCTGATGGTGCGTCCGTCGACCTGGGGTTACAGCGACATAACAAATCTCGATGAATATTACGAAGATTGCGTGATCGGCGGCCCCGGTTCCTTCGTTATCCCGATTCGAGATCGCAGCCAGTTCATCCGCGCGACACGCACCAAGCTTGTCATGGAGATTGCCTCGCCACTGCCGTCGATACAGGACCAGTTCCGGCCCGACGATGTGCCCGTCCTGCGTTTGCCCGCCAGCCTGAAGCGCCCGCGGGTCTCCTGCCTAATCGGCGAACAATTGTGGCGCGAACGCTGGGGCAATTGATTTGCTGTTACCTGGGAAGTGCCGGTCGCCTCGGTCCTGGATTGCGGGACTGCTATCCGGGATCATTCTGATTGCAGGCCTCGGCCCCGATGGCATGGCTCAACCTGCGCGGGACGACGACAACGCGACCACCAGCGCGGGACCGCCGATTTTCGCGCGCGCTGCGCGTATTCACCCGGTGCGATCTCGCAATGGAATGGTTGTGGCGCAGGAAGCCCGCGCCGCGGCCATTGGCCGGAATATCATGCGCCAGGGAGGCAATGCGGTCGATGCTGCAGTCGCTACCGGATTTGCGCTCGCGGTGACGTTGCCCCGTGCAGGCAATATCGGCGGTGGTGGCTTCATGCTGGTGCATCTGGCGAAACAGGGCAAAACCATCGCAATCGACTATCGCGAAACCGCACCGGCCAACACAAGGCCGGATGTCTTTCTTGACGCCACCGGCAACTTCATGCGCGAAAAGTCGCAACGCAGCGGGCTTGGCGTTGGCGTACCGGGCACAGTCGCGGGCCTCGCGCTCGCCCACAGGAAATACGGTTCCGGCAAGTTCACTCTCGCGCAGCTGCTCGCGCCTGCCATCAGGCTGGCACAGGAGGGTCTGCGTGTCGACGCCGATCTGGCGGACTCGCTGGAGTGGTCAACGCGGCGTTTCAGAAAATATCCCGCCAGCCGGGCGATCTTCATGCGCGACGCGACCAGCGCGCTGCGCGAAGGCGACATGCTGGTACAAAAGGATCTTGCGCGCTCGCTGCAGCGGATCGCGGCGCAGGGCGTAAAAGGCTTTTACACCGGCGAGACGGCCATGGGCATTGTTGCCGCAGTGCAAGGCACCGGCGGCACAATGACGCTTGCCGATCTGGCCTCTTACGAAGCAAAGGAGCGCACACCGGTGCGCGGCACGTATCGCGGCCATACGGTTGTCTCGATGCCTCCGCCCTCTTCCGGCGGCGTGCATATCGTGCAGATGCTGAACATGCTGGAGCATTTTCCGCTGGCGCAGATGGGGCACAATTCGGCAGCTTCGATTCATGTGCTGGCGGCAGCCATGAAACGGGCCTATGCGGACCGTTCGAAATATCTCGGCGACCCCGATTTCGTTGCCGTTCCGGTGAAAGCGCTGACATCGAAAGCCTATGCAGCGCAATTGCAAAGACAAATTTCCATGGACCGGGCCATACCGGCAAAGGACATCAAGCCGGGAAATCCGCTGCCGTTCGAGAGCGACCAGACCACCCATTATTCCACGGTCGACGCGCAAGGGAATGCCGTTTCCAATACCTATACATTGAACTTCACCTATGGCCTTGGCATGGTTGCTGCCGGCACCGGCATATTGCTCAACAACGAACTGGATGACTTCGCCGCCAAGCCGAATGCACCCAATGCCTATGGATTACTCGGCGGCAAGGCCAATGCCCCTGGCCCCCGCAAACGTCCGCTATCGTCGATGTCGCCGCTGATGGTGTTCGACGAAAAAGGCGCGCTCGAAATCGTCACCGGCACGCCGGGTGGATCGCGGATTATCACCACCGTACTGCAGATCGTACTCAACATCGTCGATCATGGTATGAATGCAGCCGAAGCGACAATAGCGCCGCGTGTGCACCATCAATGGTATCCCGACACGCTCAATATCGAGCGCGGCATTTCGCCCGATACGCAGAAGCTTCTGAAGGCGAAAGGCTATGAGATTCGTCAGAGGCGGGCCATGGGTGCGGCACAGACGATCGTGCGGCGTCACAGATGGCTTTACGGTGCAAGTGACACCCGCCGGGCCGGCGGTGCTGCAGTGGGATATTGAAGCGGGATATCGATACCCTACAGGAACGGTGTCCCACCTGTCGTCGGCGCAAGCTGCAGATATCGCGCAATCGTTGCGCCAGCGTCGGCAAATGTTTCACGCCGGCCGATTGACCCGCCGGCAATGCCGGGACCGAAGGCGAGTATGGGCACATGCTCACGGGTATGGTCGGTGCCTGTCCATGTCGGATCGTTGCCATGATCCGCGCTCATGACTACCAGATCGCCTGCCCGCAACCGCGGCAGCAGTTCAGTCATACGCCCGTCGAAACGCTCCAGGCCCGCGGCATAACCAGAGACATTGCGGCGATGGCCGAAGTCGGTATCGAGGTCGACAAAATTGGCAAACATCAGGCTGCGATCAGGCATCGCGTCCCATTCGCCGAGCATCCTGTCGAACAGGTCCATGTCATCGCGACCCTTGATTTCACATCCGGTGTTGCGATGACCGAATATGTCCCCAACCTTGCCGATGCAACAGACTTCGAGGCCTGTTGCCGCGGCTGAATCGAGAATGTTTCCCTGCGGCGGTTGCAGCGAGTAATCGCGCCTGTGCGGCGTGCGCTTGAAACTGGCGCGATCGCTTCCCAGAAAAGGCCGGGCGATGACACGGCCTATATGCAGCGGATTGACGAGTTCGCGCACCAGTTCGCAAAGGTCGTACAAGCGCTGCAGGCCGAAAGCCTCTTCATGAGCCGCAATTTGCAGGACGGAGTCCGTGGACGTGTAAAAAATCGGCTTGCCGGTTGCGCGATGCTCCTCACCGAGATCGTCGATGATTGCAATGCCGGAGGCATGGCAGTCGCCGAGAATACCGGGCAATTGCCCCCGCAATATGATTTCGGCCACGAGATTTGGCGGAAAGGCTGGATCGGTCGCTGGAAAGTATCCGAACGCAAAGGGGACGGGTGTACCCGCCAATTCCCAATGACCGGACGGGGTATCCTTGCCTGCCGATTGCTCGACGCCATAGCCCCAAAGTCCCTGTGGCGCAGCAACTTCAAGTCCCGGCGATACAGTCCTCGCAGACGCACCGGCAGCGAGACCAAGGCCCAGTGAAGCAAGCGTCGGCATTTTCAACGGACCGTTTCGTAGACCGGGAACATCCGCATGTCCGCTGGCGCAGGCGCGGGCGATGTGACCAAGTGTATCGGCACCGTCGTCGCCGTATTTTTGCGCATCTTCGGCGCCGCCGCAGCCCAGCGAATCGAGAACGATCAGCAGCGCGCGGCGAGGTCCCGATACAACGCTCATTGGCTCACGGCCCCGGTATCGTCCGCCACAAGGTCAAAGGCCGCTGCAAAAAGCGCGCGCGTATAGGGCGATTGCGGATTGGAAAAGATATCTCGCGCACGCCCGGACTCGACCACCCTGCCGTTGCGCATGACGATAAGATCCGATGCCAGCGCGCGCACAACTTTAAGATCGTGGCTGATGAACATGTAAGCCAGCTTGCGCTTCTTCTGGAGATCGCGCAACAGGTCGACAATCTGCGCCTGAACCGACATATCAAGCGCCGAGGTGGGCTCGTCGAGTACGACAAAGTGTGGTTCCAGCACCATGGCGCGGGCAACAGCTATGCGCTGGCGCTGGCCGCCGGAAAACTCGTGCGGATAACGATCCATCGCAGCGGGATCGAGACCGGTGTCGGCGAGCGCTCGCGCAACGGCTTCCCGGGTCTCTTCGAAGCCCATCTGCGGCTTCTGGATGCGCAGACCTTCCGCAACGATGTCACCGATGGACATGCGCGGCGAAAGCGAACCGTAGGGATCCTGAAAGACAACCTGCATCTGCTGGCGTAACGGTCGCATCGCTTCGCGATTATAGGCGTCGATGCGTGTGGCCATGTAGGCAATCGGGCCTTCGGAACGAATGAGGCGCAACAGCGCCATGCCAAGCGTCGTCTTGCCCGACCCTGATTCGCCGACTACGCCAAGCGTCTGCCCTTCGCGGATGTGCACGTCGATACCATCCACCGCCTTTACGTAGCCGACAGTCTTGCGAAAGAAGCCCTTCTTGATAGGGAACCAGACGCGAATGTTTTCGCCTGAAACAATTTCGCGCGCGTTGTCGTCGGAGGCCGGCGGTTCGCCTTTCGGTTCGGCCGCCAGCAGCATGCGCGTATATTCATGCTGCGGATTGTCGAAGATCTCGCCCACCGGTCCTGCCTCGACAATCTCGCCATTCTGCATAACGCAAACATCGTCGGCGATCTTGCGTACTATTCCCAGGTCATGGGTGATGAACAGCATCGCCATGCCAAGACGGTTCTGCAGGTCCTTCAGAAGCGCCAAAATTTGCGCCTGGACCGTCACATCCAGCGCCGTCGTCGGCTCGTCGGCGACGAACAGATCCGGCCGATTGGCGAGGGCCATGGCAATCATGACACGCTGGCGCTGTCCGCCGGAGAGTTGATGCGGATAGGCTCCGAGCCGGTTGGCCGGATCCGGAATGCCGACTTCCTCCAGCAGTTCGACAATGCGGGCGCGAATGGTATCGCTGCCGCGCATACCATGCAGGGCAAGGATTTCGCCAATCTGCTTTTCAATCGTATGCAACGGATTGAGCGAGGTCATCGGCTCCTGAAACACCATGGTGATTTCATCGCCGCGAACCTTGCGCAGATGCGCTTCGTCCGCCGTCAGCATATCGGTTCCCTTGAAGCGGATTTCTCCGGAAGGATAGCTGGCGGATGTGCCGTCCAGAAGGCGTACGACGGACAGAGCTGTCACCGATTTGCCCGATCCGGATTCGCCAACAAGTGCCGTGGTGCGGCCCGCCTGCAAGGAAAACGACACATTGCTGACGGCGTGCACGTCCTTGCCGCCCTGGCGGAAGGAGATGGACAGATCCCTTATATCCAGCAGAGGAATGTCCGTCATGACGCGCTATCTCCGGGCAGTGTCTGATGCATTGCGCTGCTCATGTGAAAGTCTTTCGCGGATCGAAGGCATCGCGCACCGCCTCGCCGATGAAGATCAGCAGCGACAGCATCAATGCAATCACGAAGAACCCGGACAGGCCGAGCCAGGGCGCCTTGAGATGGGTCTTGCCCTGCAGCAGCAATTCGCCCAGCGAGGGCGACCCCGGCGGCAGTCCAAAACCAAGGAAGTCCAGCGACGTCAGCGTCGTGATCGAGGCATTGACGATAAACGGCAAGAAGGTCAGCGTCGCGACCATGGCGTTGGGCAGCAGATGGCGGATCATGATCTTGCTGTCGGACAGGCCAAGCGCCCGCGCCGCATTGACATATTCGAAATTGCGCGCACGCAGGAACTCCGCGCGCACGACCTGCACGAGTGACACCCATGAGAACAACAGCAATATGAACAGCAATACGAAGAAGCTCGGCGTGATCAGCGACGATACGATGATCAGCAGATACAGGTGCGGCAGCGACGACCATATTTCAATGAATCGCTGGAAAATAAGGTCTGTCCAACCGCCGAAATAGCCCTGGGTCGCACCAGCGGTGATGCCGATGAGCGACGACACGCCAGCCAGAATGAGACCGAACAGCACCGATATCCGGAAGCCGTAGATGAGACGCGCCAGCACATCGCGGCCCTGGTCGTCCGTGCCCAGCCAGTTCCACTCAAGATCGCCGCAGGTTCCGTCCTTCCTGTTCTGGCTCCGCTCCACGGCTGCCTTGCAAGCAGCCTGAGACAGGGCCCATGTTGGAGCAGACGGCGCGGGCGTCGGCATAACCAGATTGATCGTGTTGTAAGAGAAACGGATCGGCGGCCAGACCATCCAGCCATGCTTTTCGATTTCGCTGGAAATCACCGGATCGCGATAATCGGTGACCGCCAGAACGCCACCGAATTTCTGCTCGGGATATTCCTTCACGAACGGGAATAGTATCTCGCCCTTGTACGAGGCGATGATCGGCCTGTCGTTGGCTATGAACTCGGCAAACAGCGACAGGACGAACAGCACCATGAATATCCAGAACGACCAGAAGCCACGCCTGTTGGCGCGGAAGTTCTGCAACCTGCGCTGATTAATCGGAGACGAGCGAAACCAGCGCCCGGCGGGTAGCGGGGGCGCAAGCTTCTCGCTCTCCGGGATAGCTGCCGCGTTGCGGGTATCGGCGAGGGACTGGCTCATCTCAGACCTCCCGCGCTTCGAAATCGATACGGGGATCGATCCACATGTATGTGAGATCGGAAATCAGGTTCGCCAGCAGGCCGACCAGCGCAAAAATATAGAGGTT
>JAPOIA010000151.1 GCA_029979185.1 Alphaproteobacteria bacterium
GCGCTCCTGTCCGCACGGACAGGGGAAATGCGCTCGACCGTGCCGCTGATTGGTCTGGCGCAGGCGGGAACCGGCGGCTTCTTCGACGATGCGGGATTTCCCACCGGAGCGGGATGGGAGGAAATCGCTTTCCCAAATGTTCCGGACGAAAATGCCTATGCGCTGGAAATTTCCGGCGATTCCATGGAGCCGCTGTATCGCGACGGAGACACGGTGATCGTCTCTCCCGGCGCGCAGATACGCCGCGGCGACCGGGTTGTCGTCAAGACTCAGGACGGACAGATCCTTGCCAAGGAACTGAAGCGACAGACAGCCAAGACCATCGAACTGCAATCGCTCAATCCCGAGCATGAGGATCTGACCTTCGACATGAAGGACATCGACTGGGTGGCGCGCATCATGTGGTCGAGCCAGTAGGGCACCAGCTTGCAGCGGCGGTCATACGGGTGGATAAAGCAACAGCCAGAGGCCGCGGGCGATATAGATCGAGCTGAACATCCAGATCAGATAGCGCGTACCCTTGCGAAACCGGCTCTCGCTCATCCAGCGATTGAGCACCCAGCCGCCGGCAGAAGTTCCGGCCGCGGACAACAGCACAAGCAGGACGAAGAACCAGTGCGGCGCGATCTCGCTGGAGGCTCCGATCAGTGCGCCGAAATAGGCAAAGCGCACCGTCTGCGCGAACAAGGTCGTCATCGCCTTGGTGGCGACGATCGCATGCCGGCTCAATGGCGAATACTGGAAGAACATGTCCAGCACATTGCCTCCTGCCCCGACACCGATCTGCAGCACCATAACGCAATAGCCGCAGACATAAGCCATGCCGCGCTTCGTTACATCCAGCTTCATGTGCTTCGGCAGCAGGTCGCCGATGAAGGGCAGCAATCCCATGCCCAGATACACCATCGGCTTGGGCGGCACGAAGGCAATCGCCAGCATCGTCAGCCAGCCGGCGAGCGAGCCGGCAATATAGCGGACGGTGATGGGCCAATGGATATGCGAGCGCCAGAACCAGGCCCGCCAGGCGCCATTGACGAACATCATGCCCGAGAACACGGTCATCGCCGCTGGGACACTGAGATAGACCAGCAATACGGCCAGCAATATCTGCCCTCCGGCCATGCCGAAAATGCCCGATATTAGGGCGGAAGCGAAGGCAGCGGCAGCGACGGCGGAACCGGAAACAAGGGAGAGCATGGGTTGGAACTAGCAGGTTGGCGCGGCAGGTTCCACACGTTCCTGCTCATGGCCCCACCCGGGTTTCTCCCCGGACCCGTCCCGGCACTAGTTTTTCTCGCCGTCCCGCCGCCCAACCGTTCCCGCGAGGACAAGCGCGATCACAAGGCTGATGAATCCCATGGCGCCGAGACAGTACAGAAGGGTTGCCGTTCCCCACCGGTCGATGACAAGCGCACTTATGGAAGGGGCCAAAGCCTGCGACATCATCGCCGGCATCGCCACCTTGCCGACAATGGCCGGATACTCGATCGGTCCGAAGATATAGAGCGGAACGGTGCCGCGCGCGATCACCCCGATGCCAACGCCTGCCCCGAAAGAGATCAGCGCAGGCCCGGCCCATGTCGCAGCACCATACAACAAACCGACCACACCCAACAGAATCAGAGCCGTTGATCCCGCGAGCAACCGCGGCGGCGTGATACGTTCGCCGGAGGCTTTCTCGACGATTCGCGCCACCACGATGGCAGGACCGACGAGTGCGCCCAATGCCACCGTCGATGCAAGGCTGTGACCGGCGGCCTTCAGAATTGCCAACAGGTTGACGAAAATGCTGCCGCTGATCGCAGTCGTCAGGGATATGACCATGGCCATGAGGAAAAATTCCCGGCAGATCCACGACGCGCCGTATCTCGAACGGCTGCCGGACTGGGCCAATGGCGCATGCCCTTCGGCAGGCCCGGTATTCGGCACCAGAAGCAGATACAAAGGCAGGCTGAATGCCAGATGGATAGCGGCATAGGCCCATAATGTGCCGCGCCAGCCCAGATGCTGCTCAAGGATCGTACTCAGCGGCCAGGCGACGGAACTTGCAAAGCCGGACAGCAGCGTGAAATTCGTGATCGCCTTGCGGGCGTTGCGGCCATACAGGACGCCGAAGGTTGCAAAAACGGCATCATGCATTCCCGTTCCCATGGCGCAGCCGATGACCAGCCATCCGAACAGATACGAGGGCAGGCTTGCCGATAATGCCAGGATTGCAAGGCCCGCTGCGAGCAGCACGGAACTTGCGGCGAGCACATGCCGGCCACCGCGCCGCTTGATGATCATTCCGATGCGGGGCGCACAGAAGCCGCCGGTCAGCAGTCCCAAGGTCAGGCCGCTCACAATCCATGACAACGGCCAGCCGGTATCGGCGGCAATCGGCAGGGACAGCACCGCTGGCAGATAGTACGACGCGGCCCAGACAAGGATCTGATTGAAGCCGAGTGAATAGACCAGCAGGTTCGAGACTTTGGCATCGGGCGCCTGGACGGAATCGGTCACGGTAGTTTGCGGCATGAACGGCCTTCGACTAGCGCGCGCCTGCGCCAGCCATCCCATGAAAGCCCCTCCAGCGCGCTACATTGCACCATAACGCCACGGCAGCGGTTCAACCAATGCTTAATGCGCGCCTCAGCGCGCGGATGGACTTGCGTGCCGGGAATACGTAGAAAGCGGCGAGCATTTTGCACGTCAAGCACGCGTGCTACTGTTGCCGGTTGTCGCCCCATGCGGTTGAGCTTCGATGACCGGACAATTTGGAAAACCCGGCCGGGTGGTCTGCCGTCACAACGCGACCGCCTGCGGGCCGGACACAAGAAAAGCGAGGATTCGAATGGCAGGA
Source organism: Alphaproteobacteria bacterium (assembly GCA_029979185.1). Classification (GTDB taxonomy): domain Bacteria; phylum Pseudomonadota; class Alphaproteobacteria; order Rhizobiales; family Beijerinckiaceae; genus Terripilifer. The sequence goes on from JAPOIA010000151.1 coordinate 2,843, forward strand.
AACAAGAAGATGATTCTGTCGGCTGCACTCATGCATGGCCTTGGACATCAACCCGGCGCATGGCGCGCCCGCAAGGGGCCATCGGCGGACTACGTATCGCCAGACATGTATGCCCGGATCGCCCGCAAGGCTGAGGAAGGCAAGCTGCATGTGCTCTTCCTGGCCGAGCAGATCACCAATCAGGAAGTCGGCGCAACACGGCCCTGCGGGGCCATGGATACGGCGTCCGTATTGTCCTATATGGCGGCGGTGACGAGCCGCATAGGCCTCGTCGGCACGGCGTCGACAACCTACAACCAGCCGTACGATATTGCCCGGCGTTTCGCGACGGTCGATCACCTGTCCAAGGGACGGGTTGGCTGGAACTGCGTTACGACCGCACATGCGGTAGCTGCACAGATGTTCGGTACCGGCGCGCATCCGGAAGCTGCCGATCGCTACGCCCGCGCCGACGAGTTTCTCGAAGTCGTTACCCGGCTTTGGGAGAGCTGGGAGCCGGACGCCCTGGTCGATGACAAGGAGAACAACCGGTTTGCCGATCCGGACAAGATCCATCCAATCAATTTTACCGGCGAATACTATCGGGTTCGTGGCCCGCTGCCGTTCATCCGCTCCCGTCAGGGACGGCCGGTTATCTTCCACGCAGGTTCCTCTCCGCTTGGCCGCAACCAGGCGGCACGGTTCGCCGATGTCATCTTTACCGCACAACACACCACCGCCGGGGCCAAAGCCTTCCGTGACGACCTGCGCAAGCGCGCGGAAGGGCACGGACGGTCCCCCGACGCGATCAAGATCCTGCCGGGCATGAATGTCGTTCTCGGCGAAACGATGGAAGAAGCACGCGCCAAGAAGCTGGCCCTCGACAACGGCATGACGCTGGACCAGCAACTGGCGACGATGGCGCGAATTTGCGGCGTCGCCGTCGATGTGCTGCGCGATCATCTCGACAAGCCAGTGCCGCTGGACTTGCTGCCGCCGGACGAAGAATTGAAAAACGGCACCGGCTGGCGACAGAGCGTGATCGATCTCGTCAAGGAAGAAGACCTGACGGTGCGTGAGCTGCTGACCCGCTCGCCAAGTTCGCATCAGCATATCGTTGGCACGGCAGCCAATGTTGCAGACGCCATGGAAGAGCGGCTGGAAGCAGGCGCTGCGGACGGATTCACGATGATGGTCGACATGCTTCCCTGGGGCGTCGACGATATCGTCAACCTGCTGGTGCCGGAACTGCAGAGGCGCGGCCTGTTCCACACCGAATACGAGCACGAATACCTGCGCGATGCGCTTGGCCTGGCGCATGGCGCATCAACGGCGCGGCGCGAAACGGAAAACGCCTGAACGAACCTGCCGGTCCAGCGAATTCGGACCGCAGTGATTGTCTCAACCCGCCGGGGGGCGCGCTCCCCGGCGTTGCGATTCTTCGCGAGCGATGTAAAGCGCACTGGCAACGATGACTATCGCGCCTGCCGTGGTCCAGAGCGAGGGAACCTCGGCAAAGAAACAGTAGCCGATCACGGCAGCGAAGATCAGCCTGATATATTCGATCGGCCCTACCGCATTGGCCTCACCGACGGAAAAGGCGCGCACAAAGCCTATCATGCCGATCGTCGTCAATATTCCGATCAGGCACAACATGATCCACTCCATTCCGGTTGGTGATTGCCAGACCCAGATGGCCGGACCGAGGAACACGACCGACCCGCCGAGATGATAATAGAACAGGATCCTGCTCGGCGGCTCGGTCTTGGCAAGCATGCGAATAAGCACATTGGCAACAGCAAAGACGAGCGCCGCTGCGACAGCTATCAACGCAACGGGATCGGCGCCCGCATGCCCTGGCCGGATCATGATCAACACGCCAACAAAGCCAACGATCGTGGCAACCCAGCGTCTCGCCGAAACCAGTTCCGATAACAGCACCACTGCAACCAGCGTGGTGAATACGGGTCTGGAAAAGGCGATGGCCGTTGCATCCGCCAGATACAGATGGATTACCGCATAGAGCACACCCACCTGCGCCGCGCAGGCCAGAACAAGCCGCGCCAGATGCAGATCCAGACGATTCGTGGCAAGGCCGGCCTTGCCCAGCTTCACGAACACCGGCGTCAGCAGGATGAAGCCGATGAAATAGCGCACGAAGGCAAGCTGGAAGGCGCTGAACTTGTGGCCGAGAAACTTTACCACGCCATCATTGAGCGCGAAGGCAAGACTGCCCATCAGTATCCAGATGACACCGCGCAAATTGCCTGGCAACCGCAGCCAGGCGCTCACCAGCCGGTTATGATCGGGCTTATCGGACATTGCACAGAGCGCCGACCCGCGCGGTCGCTATGGACAGGCTTGTTCCTTGGTCTGCAATGTTTGGTGCACTCGCCAAAGTCGATTTCGCTCCCGTTGCATTTGCATCTGCTGCGTGAACGGAAATCCCGCCACTCAAAGCAACGGTTGTTGTAACCCTTGCCCGACGGCCGCTCAAGCCCGATACCATTGCGATGAACTGCACAACAGTAAGACAACATCATCGACCGTGCGATGATGCCCTGCTTTACAGACCGGGAAAATACGTCCGCATCGGCGCGATCTGCTTTTTTTGCCAGGCCGGCAACCCGCGCATCTTCATTACACGGGCGAAGTATTCCCTAGCTTTCGCCGGATTATTTCGCGACCACCAGATATCTGTAAGCCGCAGCAGCGCCGCGCCGGTTTCGGTCTTGTCCTTGGCTGCTTCAGCCAGCGCCAGGGCGCGTTCCAGGGCCTCGGTTGCGCCCTTCTGGTCTTTCCTGTCGTCTTCAAGAGATCGTGCAATTTCGCGCAAAACTGTTGCTGCCCGCGCCTTGGCGTCACGCTTCAGCGCTTCCTCGAGCAGAGCGTCATAAAGAGTCATCCCGCCATCGATATCGCGCGATACACGTTCGGCCATCGCAAGCCGCATGGGGTCTTGCGAATAATGCAGATCGTCCGGGAGACCGGCGCGGATCGCTTCTTCAGCGGCCTGTCTGGCGAGCGAATTGGCGGGGTCCATCTCTCCCAATTCCATCAGCGACGCCAGGCGCGCGAGCCTGTCCCCGGCCTGTTCAAAAAGGCTGGCCGCTTCGAGGAAATACGCGGATGCTTTTTCATCATCATACAGGCTATGGCGCGTTAGTATGCCGAGCCTGTCGAGCGCGGCCGCTATCCGATGGGTATTCCCGGCGCTGTGGTGATAGGCGATCACATCGTTGAGCAGGCCACCGGCTTCTTCCTGGACAGCCTTCTCCCGCTTCTCGGGTACAACCCCATCAACCAGATCCTCGACCAGAACATTGGCTCGCTTGAACGCCGCTTCCGCGCTCTTTTCCTCCAGGATTGCCGCCATGCCAGCCTCCATCTGTCGAACCGATGCCGGAGCGGCAAAGCTAGACAGAAAACCTTACCGGGGGCTGAATTCTCTCTGGACTTGCGACAACTGTTGGAACGGCAAGTCCTGGACAAGCCCCTGCCTGGAGGACAGATGAAGGCTCAGCTCAGGCCACCGGCCGAGGAACTGCCTTCGTAGAAGCGGGCGTTCTTGATGTCGAGCAACGGTGTTCCATCAAGACAATCGAGGCCCAAGACCTCCAGTTCGCCATCGCGAACCGCGAGAATTTTCACCACCGCTGCCGCTATGGGATTGGGCCGCGGGGGAGTGCGCAGGGTAAATACGCCAACCGGCTTGTCCCGCACACCTTCGCGCACGGGCAATTGCACCATGTCACGGCGGGCCAGATGCAGCCAGTAGAGAACCAGCGCCCGGTCGCCCACCTTGAAACCGGCAATGCCTGGCGCATAGTCCGGCGCAAGACGGATCGCTCCGGGGAGCCGTTCGTTCTTGTTATGGCGCGATGGGCAGTCTTCCATACGCTTGTAGGGCGTGTGGATCGAACCGATCACCGTGCAGTCAATCGTGTCGCCGGGTTTCGGCGCATCATGGTCCGGCACGTAAATTGTGTACGGGGTTTCCGCCATCAAGCCATTGCTCCCTACGCCGCTTGTGTCTGCGCCTGCGTGAGGCCCCGCACCATATCCGCGCATTTCTCGCCGATCATCATGCAGGGCGTGTTGGTATTGCCGGCGATGACCTCAGGCATGATCGAGGCGTCGGCAATGCGCAGTCCGTCGATACCGCGCACACGCAACTGCGGATCAACCACCGCCGTGTCGTCGATTCCCATCTTGCAGGTTCCGCAAGGATGCGAGCGATGCGCGGCGTTGGCGCGAATATTGACCTCTAGCTCAGCGTCGGTCTTGCAATCGCCGCCCGGTACAATTTCGTGGGTGATGTAGTCGGCCAGCGGCTTCTGCGCGTAGATATCGCGGCAACGCTTGATCGCGCGGATCATGGTGTCCATGTCGGCGCGTTCCTGGAACATGTTGAACTGGATGCGCGGATGATCTTCCGGATTGGTCGAGCGAAGTTTCACCCAGCCGCGCGA
>JAPOIA010000152.1 GCA_029979185.1 Alphaproteobacteria bacterium
TGCTGCCTCCGCCTATGCCGCGATGCGTTTTCCCGAGCTTGTGGACCGGATGCATCTGTTTCCGGTCGATGCGCTGGTCGTCGCCTTTGTTCTCGTGACGCTGATCGTCGAAGGGGTCCGCAGAACCGCAGGCAACATCCTGGCCGGTATTATCGTTATCTTCATTCTCTTCGGCCTGTTCGGCCATCTCGTGCCAGGCATGCTGGCGGGGCGGCAGACCGGGTTCAGCAAGCTTGCCCTCTATCTCGCCTGGGACCCGACGTCGATACTCGGCACGCCATTGCGCATTGTGGCAACCATAGTCGTGGCCTTCGTCTTTTTCGGCGTGATACTGTTCAAGTCTGGAGGGGCATCGTTCTTCACCGATCTGTCGCTGGTTCTGATGGGTCACTACCGCGGCGGACCGGCGAAGATCGCAATCCTTGCATCGATGCTGTTCGGTTCGATTTCCGGCAGCGTTGTTTCGAACGTGCTGACAACCGGCTCTGTAACGATTCCCCTCATGCGGCGCGGCGGTTACCGGCCTGAGGATGCGGGCGCAATAGAAGCGGTCGCCTCAACCGGCGGTCAGCTGATGCCGCCGATCATGGGAGCAGCGGCCTTCCTGATGGCGGAGTTCCTGCAGATCGGCTATTCGGAAGTTGTCGTCGCTGCGCTTATTCCGTCAATTCTGTATTACTTCGTTCTCTTCCTGCAGGCCGATCTGGAAGCGGCGCGCAGCAATCTGCAGCGTGTGCCAGACGAAGCCATTCCGGAAGCCGGGCCGGTATTGCGCGCAGGATGGTATTTTCCAATACCCTTCATAGTTCTCATCGTAGCCCTGTTCCTGTTCAATTACTCTGCCGATGCAGCGGCGCTGGTCGCGGCGGGCATCATCATCGCCTTTGGCGTCCTGCTCGGCTATCGCGGCGAACGCATGACCCCGCGGCTGCTTTTCGAAGCCCTTCGGGAAACCGGGCTCACAGTGCTCGACATTTTCATGATCGGCGCGGCAGTCGGCATTGTCATCGGCGTACTGAACATTTCCGGTCTGGGCTTCGGACTTACTCTTTTCCTGGTGCAGATCGCCGGCGGCAACATGCTGGTGCTACTTGGCGTGTCGGCCCTCGTCTGTATCATCCTTGGCATGGGTCTGCCCACGGTGGGCGTGTATGTTCTGTTGGCAACCCTGGTGGCGCCAGCGTTGGTGGAAGTCGGCGTCGAGCCGCTGGCGGCACATATGTTCATCATGTATTTTGGCATGATGTCCATGATTACCCCGCCTGTCGCCATTGGCGCATTTGCGGCAGCCACGCTAACCGGGGCGGATGCGATGAAGACCGGGCTGGCGGCAATGCGGTTCGGCTGGCTTGCCTTCGTCATCCCGTTCATGTTTGTCGGCTCGACGACGCTTCTGATGCAGGGTGCGCCAGGCCGGATTGCTCTCGACTTCGCCTTTGCGCTTGCCGGGGCCTGGCTGGTTTCAGTTGCGATCATGGGCTATTTCCAGTCTATGCTGAAGATTCCGGTCCGCCTTCTGTTCGGGCTCGCAGGCCTTGCGTTGCTGACGCCTATCAGCGCCTTCAGCGGCGCGCACTGGCTGAATGCTGCTGGCGCATGTGTTTTTGCAGCAGCGCTGGCGTGGCGTTTGCTGTTTGGCGGCCAAACGGGATCCGGCAACACGGCGCAGGGCAAATAATGGCTGCTGGCCGTGCATCGGGCGCCCGGACAAGTCAGGACTTCAAAGCAATCGTTCGACTGCAAGATCGCGAGACGACAGACCAAAGGCGGAGATATCGCCGGGCGCCGGTCCGCCGCGGATTAGCGCCGCGGCTGTTCGCGACAGCGCCGGAGCGGTCTGGTAGCCATAGCCTCCCTGTCCCGCCAGCCAGAAAAAGCCCTGCGTCCGCGGATCGAAACCCGCCACCGGCGTCCGGTCCGGCGCGAAGGTGCGCAGGCCGGCCCATTTGCGTTTGACATGGCGCACCCTGATATCGAATGCCTGTTCGATCCGGTCGATACAGATGGCGATATCGATCTCGTCAGGCTGGATATCCTGCGGCAGCATCTGCGTTTCTTCTGCAGGAGACAGCAGCAGCATCCCTGCTTCGGGTTTCAGATAGAACTGCTCGTCCACGTCTATCGTCATCGGCCAGGCGCCAAGCGGCGGTATCATCGACGATACCCCAGCAGGCGGATCGACAATCATCGCTGTACGGCGCATCGGCTTGAAACCAAGCGGCTGGACGCTAGCCAGACCTGCGACCTCATCCACCCATGCTCCCGCCGCATTGATAACCATGCCAGCTGCGATGGAGCCGTTCCCTGTCTCGATTTCCCAGCCGTTGCTTTTCTTTCGCAGGCGCGTCACCTCTCGTGCGGTCAGCAATGTCCCGCCGTCGCGGCGGAAGGATTTCAGATAGGCCTGAAGCAGGGCATGAACATCGATGTCGCACGCCGTCGCATCCCAGACAGCGCTTGCGCCATAATCCGCCCGCAGCAGCGGATTCTTCTCGCACGTCTGCGCTTCATCCAGTTTCGGGAGGCGCTCGCCCTTGCCGGTGCTTGCGTGGAATCTATCCAGCGCATCGCGCTGGTCAGGCCGGCCGATCATCAGCAGACCGCGTGGCGCAAGCAATGGATGCTCGATAAAGCCTTCCGGCGGATTGCGGTAAAAGTCCTCCGAAGCGAAGGATAGAGCGCGAACAACAGGATTGCCGTTGTTGGTGGCGAACAACGCTGCCGACCTGCCCGACGTGTGATAGGCAGGCTGGGTCTCCCGCTCGATGACGACAACGGTTCCATACTGCGCTAGTTCGGCGGCAACGGATACGCCGGCGATACCAGCGCCGATGACCGCGACGTCAAAAGTGTTCATCGGCATTGCACCTTTCGGCAGCGCTGGCCAGAGGTCCTTTGACGCAACGCACCGGCTGCGTCAGGTCCCAGGCTTCAGCAGCTTCAATTCACCGCGCAATTCGCGGATCTCGCGGCGCAGGTTTTTCACGCTCTCGCTGAGACTTTCCATGTCCTCATGCGCAGCAAGGCGGGCCGCTTCCGCCTCGTCTGCAAGCTTTGCCCTCTCTACTTCCAGCAACTCTCGTTCTTCCTTTACTTCCGCATCGTGCTCGCTCTGCATGGCGGCAACGACGATACCGATGAACAGGTTGAGCACCGTAAACGTGGTGCACAGGATGAAAGGAACGAAGAACGCCCACGCATAGGGGTATTTCTCCATCACCGGTCGAACAATGCCCATTGACCAGCTTTCCAGGGTCATGATCTGGAACAGCGAATAGGCCGATTTCGGAATGGTGCCGAACCAGGCGTCAAAGTCGGCGCCGAACAGCTTGGTCGCCATGACGGAGAAGACGTAATAGACGAGCGACATGAGTACCATGATGGAACCCATGCCCGGCAGGGCTGCAAGCAATGCGCCGACCACCCGGCGCAGGGACGGCACAACCGTGATGACCCGCAGGACACGCAGGACGCGTAGCGCACGCAAGACCGATAGGCCTTCCGATGCCGGATAAAGGGCAATTGCCACGACGATGAAGTCGAATATGTTCCAAGCGCTCTTGAAGAAATTCAACCGGTAGACGGCTATGCGTGCTGCCAGTTCGATGACGAAAAAGGTCAGCGCCGCCCGGTCGATGATGTCCAGCAGCGTGCCGAAGTTGTCGTTGGCCCATTTGGTCGTTTCCAGACCAAGAGAGATGGCGTTTATGATGATGACCGCGATGACCACACGTTCCGTCATCCGATGGTCAAGAAGGCTTTTCAGTCGTTCCACAGTTCGCATGTCCCGTCAGGTTCAGACATTTCAGGATACTTGATGCGCGAGGCCCGCGTTCCGGTCAAGGGGATTTACGGCCGGGATAGCAGGGGTCTATCGCCCGAAAATCCGCAGCCAGAGCCGCAGATCGAGCAGGCTGACCAGGGCGGCCGCTACATAAGTATAGGCCGCTGCCTTAAGGACCTGCCGGGCAGCAGGCATGTCTTCGACGGGAATATAGCTCGCAAGCGCAGGCAGAGCCCGCTTGAAGCTGGCATCGAATTCGGTCGGCAGGGTCACCGCATGCACGGCAACGGTCGTCGCCATGATCGCCAGGGCTGCCAGTACCTCGACAACGAGCAAGGCGGGAGACTTGATCACGGCAAATACCAGCGGCGCCGCCGTCAGCAGCACTATGCCGATCCGTTGCACCATATTGGCCTGCAGCACCAGCTTCTGGCGGATATGCAGGGGCGCGTATTTATCCCGGTCCTGCAGGGCGTGCGACACCTCGTGCGCAGCAACGGCTACTGCCGTCACCGACCGCCCATTGTAGTTTTCCTCGCTGAGGCGCACCGCCTTCTCATCCGGATGATAGTGATCGCCATCTTCGGTTACTTCGACACTGACATGTTGCAATCCGGCTTCGTCTAAAAGGTGGCGCGCGAGTTCAGCCCCCGTTCCGGGATAGTCCGGACGATCCTCGCCATGCTTGCGCATGGTCTGCCGGACCCAGACCTGCGGGCCGAACATAAGCGCCAAAAATCCCAAGGCGGCCAGAATGATAAGAAATGGCATAGGCGGAATCTAGCGCATCCCGGTAAAGAAACGAAGCATCGCCAAAGTTTCGGGACAAAATTCCGGCATTTCCGTAAATTCCAGGCCCAAGCGGCCTTGGGAGACCCTGATGGCAACTGCGGTGATTATTCTCTGTAAACTGGCCGCGGCGGTTGCTACATAAGAGACATACGACGGTTGCGCGGCGAATCCAGCCAGCGGGCACGATTGCTATCGTGGCTCCGATGGCGGGCCAGCGTGGCCTCCAAAGCCTGAATTGCAACCGGTACGTTACCGGCGAGGAGTTGACGATGCGGTGGGAAGATTTTCGCCAGTCCGAGAATGTGGACGACCTGCGTGGCGATGACAGCGGCGGTGGCGGGTTCAGACTGCCCGGAGGTCTCGACGGGAGTATGGGCGGCGGCAGTCTCGGTGGCGGCGGCGGCGCAAGCCGGGGTGGTCTTGGCATCGGCACGATTATCATCCTGGGTCTGGTCGGCTGGGCGCTCGGCATCAACCCGCGCGTACTGATTGGCGGGGCAGAAGTGCTCACCGGCGGAAGGTCCGGTTCCGGCTACAGTCAGCCGGCTCCGCAATCACGGCGCGCTGGCCCTGCCACGGACCAGATGGGCAAGTTCATTTCCGCTGTCGTGGCGATGAACGAGGACGTCTGGAAGGAAGTGCTGCCGGCACAGAAAGGCATTCAGTACAAGCCGCCAAGGCTGGTAATTTTCAGCCGGGTGACGCGCTCGGGCTGTGGCGTCGCACAATCTCTAATGGGGCCATTCTATTGCCCGGCCGACCAGAAGGTCTATCTGGACACCAGCTTCTTCAACCAGATGAAACAACGGATCGGCGGCGGCGGCGACTTTGCCTATGCTTACGTGATAGCACATGAAGTGGGACATCATATCGAAAACCAGCTCGGCATTCTGAGCAAGGTCAACACGGCAAAGCAGCGCATGAGCCGGGCGGAAGGCAACGGCCTTTCGGTGCGCGTTGAGCTGATGGCTGATTGCCTCGCGGGCGTATGGGCCCATCACGCCAACAAGAAATGGAACGTGCTGGAAGAAGGCGACGTTGAAAAGGCTATCCGAACGGCGCAGGCGATCGGCGACGATGCCCTGCAGAAGGCAGCCCAGGGATATGCGGTTCCCGACAGTTTCACCCACGGGTCGTCGGCACAGCGTGAAGCCTGGCTCAAACGCGGGCTGCAAACCGGTGACATGAATTCCTGCAACAACTTTGCCCGATAGAATTCCGCGAGGACCATCAAGATGCCCGGAGTGGACGAAAGCCGCCAGTTCGTCGCGTTGAACATTGCGGTACTGACCGTGTCGGACACACGCGATCTTGCGTCCGACAGGTCAGGGGATACGCTCGTGGAGCGGATCGAAAAGGCCGGCCACAAGCTGGCGCATCGCGCCATCGTTACGGACGACAAGGACGCTATCGCCGGCAAGATCCAGGAATGGGTCGCCGATCCCGGCGTCGATGTGATTATTTCAACCGGCGGCACCGGATTTACCGGTCGCGACGTCACGCCGGATGCGATCGAGCCTCTGTTCGACAAGCGGATGGAAGGCTTTTCCGCAGTGTTCCATGCGATTTCCTACGCGAAGATCGGGACGTCCACCATTCAGTCTCGGGCTACGGCAGGCGTTGCTGGAACGACGTTTGTCTTCGTGCTGCCGGGATCGCCCGGCGCCTGCAAGGACGCCTGGGACGGCATTCTCGTGCATCAACTGGATTATCGCTACCGGCCGTGCAATTTCGTGGAAATCATGCCCCGGCTGGACGAACACCTGAAGCGCTAGCCCGCACTCGGCACCGGTTGCTGCGCAACTTCTGGCACAACCGCTTCTTGCGGCGATGCGTCTGATGCAGCGTCCGGACGCGCTTGCAGTCTTTCCACCACATGGTGAGCAATAAACGCAGCCACGGCAAATGTCGCAGCGCCTGCCAGCACATCGGTCAGATGATGATTGCCGTGGACGACGATGGCCGGCAGCATTAGACTGTTCGTTCCAGCAAAGATTACGAACAGCAGGCGATATTGCAGCATGTAAAATACCGACATGCAGGCCATCACCATGTGGAAGGACGGAAAGCCGATCAGTCCCAGAGCGGTTTTCGGCGAAATTGACGTCACGCCCTCTGCGATAATGCGGTTCAGTTCCACGATGTACTTGTGGTTCACGATCAGATTGGCGCCGCTCTTGGCCAGTTCGCCCTCGCCATAAACCAGGCTTGCGCCGGACGATGGAAACACCCACCAGATCCCCATCACCAGCAGCGCGCCGAACAGGCCCGCCAGAAGGAACTTGTGGAGCTGCCCGTGATGACTGGAAAATCCCAGGACCAGAACAACGACCAGGAGTTGCGGAAGCGACGAAACGTAGACGATGGCCAAAATCTGGTTGAGCAGGGGGCGCTCGAAAACCGCATTGACGATCGACGGCCAATGAACCCCGAGGGCGCTGTCGATCGCTGCCAGAGTAGCGTCGACCCGTGCGGCAGGCACTGGCAACAGCATGTAGTTGAAGATCGAACCGACGATGGTGAAGAGAGTGAACAGAGCGGCGCCAGTGGTGGCGACCGCGATCTTTTCCTCGCCGCGCCACTGACGGTAATGCTGGCCTGTGGCCAGCAGCAACAGGCCAACAAGGATGACCCCGCCATAACCCGCGATATCGACCTCTATAGGCCGGACCATCAGGC
>JAPOIA010000153.1 GCA_029979185.1 Alphaproteobacteria bacterium
TCACGCAATTTTGCCTTGTGCCATTGCGATAGATCATTTCTCCATTAGCCGTCCTGCTTCAGATTCTACATTAAAGTCGCTGCGGCTGAATTCTGGCACGCGAGAGCTTTAGAGCGGTGCTGATGTACGGTGCCCGAAATGTGGAGGCTTCGATGAAATCGCCGATATTGCTCGCAGGGTCGCTGGCTTTGGCATTTGCTGCTTCGCTGACCCAGACGCCTGCTCATGCGCAGGCGACGAAGATGGATCCCGGCAAGTCAGAGTTCGAGGCCAATTGCGCAGCCTGCCACGGTTTGAGCGGCAAGGGCGATGGCCCGGTAGTCCCGGCGCTGAAGAACAAGCCGACCGATCTGACTCAGCTTGCAAAGAAGAATGGCGGCGTCCTGCCGGTCCCGCAACTGGTTGAAACGATCAGGGGCGAAAAGCGTATCGACGCTCACGGCACTGCGGATATGCCCGCATGGGGCCGCCGGTTCCGTATTGCCGCCATAGAGCATTACGTGGATATGCCATACGATCCGGAAGCCTATGTTCGCGCGCGTATCCTGACACTGGTGGAATATATCAACCGCCTGCAGGCGAAGTAGATACGCCTGGTCGATATCCTGTCGCGTTCTAAAGGCTTCTGAAGCCGTCCGTCGCCTTCACCAATGCAGCGACGATGCCCGGTTCGCTGGTGGCATGCCCTGCATCTGCCACGATTTCCAGGCGGCATTTGCGCCAGATCTGGCACAATTCGTGAGCGGTCCGGGGCGGGGTAATCACGTCATAGCGGCCTTGGACAGCTATGCCTGGGATTTCGGCCAGCTTGCCGGCATTGTCCAGCAATTGCCCGTCTTTCATGAACGAGCCATTGACGAAATAATGGGCCTCGATCCGCGCCAGCGCCAGTTCTCCAGCGGTGGGCGCGAAGCCGCGTGTATTGCGCGGGCGCATGGTAAGCAGGGCGCTCTCCCAGGCACACCAGGTGCGCGCTGCCTCGCGCTGGACGCTCTCGTCCGGATCCATCAGGCGGCGGTGGTAGGCGGCGACCAGGTCGTCCCGTTCGTCGTGGGGAATGGGGCCGATAAACTTCTGCCATTCCTCCGGGAACAGAGCCGATGCGCCGAATTTGTAAAGCCAGTCGACCTCCGCTTGCCGGGCGCTGAATGTGCCGCGCAGGACGAGGGCGCGGGTGCATTGCGGGAAGACCTGCGCATAGGCCAGCGCCAGCGCTGCGCCCCATGAACCGCCGAGGATGAGCCAGTTCTCGATCTGCAGATGCTGGCGCAGCAGTTCCATATCCGCCACCAGATGGGCGGTCGTATTGTTCTCGATTGAGCCCTTGGGCAGTGAGCGGCCTGAGCCACGCTGGTCGAACAGGACGATGCGATAATGCTCGGGATCGAACAGCCGCCGATGATCGGGCTGGCAGGAGCCGCCGGGCCCGCCGTGCAGGAACACGGCCGGAGCGCCTTCGGGATTGCCGCAGACTTCCCAGTAGATTTCGTGGCCGTCGCCAACCGCAAGCATGCCGGTGCGGTGCGGCTGCAGGCTTGGGTACAGCCCGTTTGACGTCTGCTGGCTTTGCGTATCCAGGTTCACGCGATTACCTTGGCCTCAGCCCGGCCCAGCGCTGCACTGGTCGGGAATACAAGCGATTTGATGACGACGGGAACAGCGCCCGAAGTTTCCAACATAGCGCCGATATCGATGAAATCGAACTCCTTTAGGATGATTCCGTCGATAGAGACGACAGGATTGTCCATCTTCTGCTCTTCCTTGGCGTGAATGCCAATCAAACCGCCGATGTCGCCATCACCGACGAGGATCAGCGGAAAGCCGTTGGCAAGCTGCTTTTCCAGCCCCTTGCGCACGCCGGTGCAGAAATCGTCCAACCGCCGCCACATCGCCGAACCGCCCCAGCGATAGCACAGCGCCACCGCCTGCTCCCCCTCGTGCAGGTCGAGCCGCCGCAATGCCGCACGTACGCTCTCTGCAACGGTCTCGACGTCAATGTTATCGTCGTCTGATGCTGTGTCCGCAACGACCACCGGGACGTTGCGTAGCGGCAGGATATCCAGCGGTGAAACATAGATCGTCGAGCCGGAGACCTGGATCGTATATTGCGAGGCGCCGACCACAGTGGCGCGAATGCCCTCGTCCGGCCTTTCGATGACCACGCCCCAGGCCTCGATACGCTGGCGCATGGCCTTCGCCAGCAGCGGGCCAAGATCGCCGAAGCCCTTGTCCTGCAGATTATAGACATATTCGGAAACGCCGCCGGAGAATGTGACGGTATCCGGCTTGCGCCCGTTCTTCATGGCGTCGAGCCGTAGAAGCTCCGCCGTTTCCGGCGAAAGTCTCGGGGAGGAAAGCGCTTCGAAAAGCCTGTCGGCCATTTTCTCGACCATGGCGTCGCGCTGCGCTTCAGTCAGGATGCAGCCGAGTTCCAGCGTGAAACCGGCCTCCTGCGCAAAGCGTTTGCCGGCCTCTTCCAGCCGCTCGACCTTGCCGTTTGCATCGAAGGAGACGATGCGTGCGCCGACGTCTACCGCGGTCATTTCCAGCACTTCGCCATCTTCACAGACTGCGATCTTGGAGGTGCCGCCGCCGATGTCGATATTCATCACCCGCGACTGTTCGCGGATGGAGCGGGCCGCAGCGCCGGAGCCGAATGCAGCAAGGGGCGTTTCAAGCCCGTAGCCAGCGCTGACGGACACGAACTTGCCGGTCTGGGCGGCGAACAGGTCGCCGATGGCCCGCGAATTGGCGCGCCGTACCGCGACGCCGGTAAGGATCAGCGCACCGGTATCGATTTCCGCCGGATCCAGGCCGGCGATCTCGTATTGCCGGTCTATGAAGGCGCCGAGCTTCTGAGCGTCGATGGTCATGTCGTCGGCATAGGGCGTCAGCAGAACGTCGCTTTCGTGGAAGACTTCGCGCTCGGAGACGATATAGCGGCTGTCCAGCCGCTCCAGAACCAGCCGCGAGAACACCAGATGGGAGGTCGACGAGCCGATATCCACGCCCACGCTGACCAGCCGGATTTCGTCCTCTTCCTCCAGCGAGCGCCGCACGTTGGAGAAGAACACGCGTCCGCCCTGAAATTCCTCGGTCATCTCGGACCCTTTCCCGTTTGCAACTATTTTGCAGGTGCTAATCACATGGGCGGGGGCAGCTTGTCCAGTGGGTAGGAAAGGGAGGGCCCGTCAGGTGCGCTAGCGCACATGGAACCACGACGTTTGGCTTCAATATCATCGCTGTCAATGATCGGCGCCTTCCCCGGGTATGCTTGCCGGCGGTATCTGTCAGCTAGATCCTTTCCAGCCCGTGTAATACGATATGGCCAGGATTTTGATGATTGTTGCCGATTAGCTGTCGCAATTGTTGCCACTCCGGTGCGTACGCCTGCCTGCGGCCTTGTTGCCAAAAATGTGAAGCGGGTCTCGTCAGAATTTTTCATCGTGAATTGGAGCCTGCACATGAACGCGGACAATACTTCCGGCGGCGCCACCAAGGCCAAGATTTCAACCGTCGAAGAATTGACCGAGAAATAAAAGGCGCGCACCACGACAACTACCGCCGAAAAAAAAGGAAGGAGCGGCGGCCGTCGACGAATTTGCGGACATCCAGTCCAACACGTTCTTCAAGATCATTTTCGATGAGGCCAATTCGCCGACCGCCAAGAAAGAGGCTGTTGCGAAGGCATTGGCTTTCACTTACGACAAGGAAGAAGCCAAGCAGGCGCTGGCTGAATTCGAGCGGTTCAAGGCCTATCTGCAGTCGGCACGCAAGGATATGGCGCGCCAGATCATCTCGCTCACCGATACCGAGACATTCTCCGAATTGCAGGGCGTCTATAGTCAGATCAACGATGCGCTGCTCGATTTCGAGCAGACGATGACGCCCCTCACCGACATCATCGATGCAATCTATAAGCTGCGGACCAATGACGTCACGCTGGACATCTACGAAGAGATCAAGCGCGCTCGCGAGCATGAACAGAAACTCGCTGCCGAGCGGGCTGAGCAGGAAGCAAAACTGGAAGCCCTACAGGCGGAAATCGGCGCGTTGAATCGTAACAATGCAACACTGGCCACGGACAAGGGCTTCTTCGGCGGCATTCGCAAGCGTTCCCTCAAGCTGATTGCCGGGAATGAGGTTACGCTGGCGGAAAAAAAGGCTGAGCTGGATGCGCTGACGGCGGACATCGAAACGACGGCGAGGGCAGAGGGACCGCAAACCGCCTTCGCCCAGTTCAAGGAAGAAAAAGCGCGGTTGCGCGAGCTGTTGGATATATCGTCAGACCAGCACAAGGAACGTCAACAGCAGATGATCGAGAAGGCCATCCAGTTCGTCGACACCACCGAGAACAGGGTTGGACAGGTGCTGACGCATTTCGACGAAATGAACGAACAGATAGACAGGCTTGCCGATGCCAATTTCCAGATGCGCTCCGTTTACGCCATTCTGAATGACGCCACCGATGATGCGCACAAGATCACCGAGGACCGGCGCAGCCAGATCAAGACCGATCTTGAAGGCAAGGGTGAAATCGAAAAGCTTGATGCGGAGGAAAAACTTCGCAATCTCGAAAATCACGTGACGCAGCTCAGCAAGACGGACGCCGATACCACCCGCGTACTTGCCGAACTGACACAGGCCGGTTCGCGCGTTCAGTCGATGAAGAAAAACAACGATCAACAGGTTTCGAATACACGCGCCCTGCACACCAGCGGCGTCGCCGGCGTCGCTGATCAGTTGAGCACCGTTCTCCAGGCCGTGTCATCGGCGGCGCTGGGTGAGGCCTCCCATGCCGCGAAGATGTCGATTACCCGGATGCGCGACAACACCAGTGAAATAGCCGCCAAGGAAGCCTTCAGGACAGCGCTGGGCGTTCGCGGCACCAACCAGGAACTGGAAAAGGCATTGACCGATCTCGCCAAGTTTGGCGACGTCGTCCAGGCGACGGCCAATATCCGCCGCGAAGCGCTTGGGGAAAATCGCGCCCTCCTTGAGAAGCTGCAGCGCCAGGCCGAAGCCGTGCAGGTCGAGATAGGGCAGGCCAATGCCATTGCTGCCGACATCGTGGCTGGCAAGGGCGGCCTGTCGTCCTCGCCGCAGGACGCGCAAGAGCAGGCTGCAAAAAAGCCCGACGCTTTCAAGCTGGGCTGAACGCCTCGCGCCAGCCACGACACAATCCCGCATATACGGTACCGCCCTTATGCCTGCCACGTCTCCCACGACAAGGAATTTCCTGATTCCCGGCGAGGACTATCTGGCCAGAAAGCCGGGTTTCCGCCTTGTTGGCCGCGACCGCGAATTACAGAAGCTTACCGGTATCCTCATGCGGCGCTCGCGGCACAATGTCCTGCTTGTCGGGGCGGGTGGCGTTGGCTGTTCGGCCATATGTCTTGGGCTGCAGGAGCTGAAGAACAGCGAGGACGCCCCGCTTGATATCGTCGGCAAACGTATTTTCTGGCTCGACACGGACGAGCTCTTTTCGTACGGTGATCATGCCGTCATCAATGAGGGCTTTAGAAAGCTAATGCGCGTCCTAACGCGCACCTCGAACCGGGACACATTGCTGATACTGGAGGATGCCCGGTCTTCATCGATGCCGCGAAGATCAGTGGCTGCACCCACTTCATCAACGCCATCATGAAGGCGGTGAAGGCCGGGGAATTCCAGATCATTCTCGAAGTGCGCGACGAAGACCTCGAGCTGGTTCTGAAAACCCATGCGGACGTTGGCGAAGCCTTCACCATGATGGATGTGCAGGAGCCTGACGACGAGGCGCTGGTTGAAATCGTCAGCGCTATTTGTCGCGATCTTGAGAAGCATCACGGCATAGCCATCGGCGAGGATGCGATCGGTACGGCGATAGAGCTGACCGGAAAATATCGTGTCCGCGACATGAGCCTTAGCCATGCGCAGCCGGAACGGGCGCTCAACCTCATCGACCGGGCGCTCGCGTCCTATCGCCAGTCGGCGCATACCTGTCCACCTGCTATCGCCAGCAAACGCGCAGCTTGTTCCGGTCTGGCGGGTGAGGCCTTGGCGGGCCTTGAGGCGGAGATCGCCGCGATGGAGCAGGATTGGCGGGAGAACCGGCAGCAGCTGCGCGAATTCTCGGACAAGCAACGACGCGGCGAACAGCTACTGCGCGATCTCGAGGAAGCGCTGGAACAACAGCAGCAGCAGGAGGCGGAGCGCGACGGGGATGTGAATTCGTCCGAAGGCAATGGCCAGCCCACCTATATCGGATTGTGTCAAAGGGCCAAGGGCGCCGGTTTCGGATCGATGGAGGTGATGCGTCTCCGGAGCAGAATTGAAGAGGCCGAGACCGCGATTAACAGCAATCGCGACGCCTTCGATGCGCTGTCCTGCAAGCTCAATGCGGAGTTGAAACTGTCATCTGACGAGGTGCTCTCGCAGTTCAGCGCTCTGTCGGGCATTTCTGTCGAGAAGCTGAACCAGGACGAAGGGCTGAAACTGCTCGCGCTTGAAGATACCCTGAAGGCGAGGGTCTTCGGTCAGGATCCAGTGCTGGAACAGCTGGCCGGTGCGGTACGTGTTGCCCGTGCGGGCCTGAAGGAACCCAACAAGCCGCAGTCGGCCTTCCTTTATGCTGGCCCGTCCGGCGTCGGCAAGACCGAGACGGCCAAGGCATTGACAGCCGCGCTGATGGACGACGAGCGCGCGCTGCTGCGGTTCGACATGTCGGAGTATATAGAAAAGCATGCGCTCGCCAAGCTGATCGGAGCGCCGCCCGGTTACTAGGGATACGAGGCCGGCGGCATCCTCACCAACGCCATGCGGCGCAACCCCCATGTCAATGTCCTGTTCGACGAAGTGGAGAAGGCGCATCCGGACGTCTTCAACGTGCTGCTGCAAGTGCTCGACGATGGCCGCCTGACCGACAATCGCGGGCTTACCGTTTCTTTCAGCGAAGCGAACATTGTCATGACCACGAATATCGGTCAGACCGCTTTGCTCGACAGGAACCTGTCCTTCGAGGAAGCGCGCAACGAGACATTCCTCGAACTGGACAAATTCTTCCGTCCCGAATTCCT
>JAPOIA010000154.1 GCA_029979185.1 Alphaproteobacteria bacterium
ACCACGGTTGTTATCCATTTGGTAACGCCAAGGCCCGTGCGGTGGTATGGAACTTTCCAGACCCGATCCCGCAGCACCGTGAACCGCTCTACGGCCAACACGGGGAAACGTCTTGATCCTGCGTGTGAAACCGGCAACAACAACCTGGAACACATGAATGGAAACGCACCAATGAAGAAACAGCCCAATTTCCTGCTCGTCATTACCGACCAGCATCGCGCCGATCACCTCGGCTGCTATGGCAACGATATTGTTCGCACACCCAACATCGATTCCCTTGCCGGGCACGGCATCCGCTTCTCGCGCAATTATGTCGCCAATCCCATCTGCATGCCGAACCGCGCCTCCATCATGACCGGCCGCATGCCCTCGCTGCACGGTGTGCGCCACAACGGCATCCCCTTGTCACGGGAACACAACACATTTGTCGAGGTCCTGCGCACGGTCGGCTACAATACCGCGCTCATCGGCAAGGCGCATTTGCAGGCGATGACCGGAATGCCGCCAACCATCGGCCTGAACATCGAGGACGGCATGCAGGCCCCGCCCGACGCTGTCGCCGACGCATACAAGGACCGCCGCCGCGGCCAGTATTATGAACTGGAAACGCTGCCCAAGTGGGAAACGCCTCTTGCGAGCCGCATGGACGGCCACTTCTACGGTTTTAACCATGCCGAGATCGCCGATGATCATGCCGATCTCGCCGGCGGCGACTATCTGCTCTGGGCGCGCTCGCAGGATCCCAACTTCGACAATCTGCGTGGCCCCAAGAACGCCATTCCCGACAATCGGATCAATGCGCCGCAGGCATGGCGCACGGCTGTGCCGGAAGAGCTGTATTCGACCAGCTACATCCGCGACCGGACCATCGCATTTCTGGAAAAGCAGAAGGACCAGGACAAGCCGTTCTTCGTGCAGATGTCCTTTCCCGATCCGCACCATCCGTTCACGCCGCCGGGCAAATACTGGGACATGTTCGACCCCGCCGACATGCCGCTGCCTCGCTCCTTCGGAAAGGGCGACCTGCCGCCGATCAAGGCCATGGTCGCCGCCATGCAGCAAGGGACCGATCCACGCGACAACCAGAACCCGTTCGCCGTGACGGAACGGGAAACGCGCGAAATCCTGGCGCTGACCTACGGCTCCATCGCCATGATCGACGATGCTGTCGGCAGCGTCCTGCAGGCGCTTGGCCGGCTGGGGCTGGATGAGGACACGGTCGTCATCTTCACCGCCGACCACGGCGACTATATGGGCGATCACGGCCTGATGCTCAAACTGCTGCTGCACTATCAGGGCCTCGTGCGCATTCCGCTCATCTGGAGCGAACCGGGCATGGCTCCGGCCGAGAGCAACAGCCTGACCAGTTCCATCGACCTGTCTGCAAGCATCCTCAAACGCGCCGGCATCCAGCCGTACAACGGCATGCAAGGCGCCAACATTCTTGGCGAGAGCATAAACGACCGCGAGGCGCTCCTGATCGAGGAAGACAGCCAGCGCCCGATGATCGGATTCGAGAAGCCGCAACGCATTCGCACGCTGATGACAAAGCGCTGGCGCATGTCGATCCGCATGGGCGAAGACTGGAGCGAATTGTACGATCTGGAAAACGATCCGGACGAGAACGTCAATCTGTGGAACGACCCGGCCTATGCAAAGCAGAAGGCCGAGTTGCACGAGATCATGCTGCGCAAGACCATAGAACTGCAGGATCGTGCGCCGCTGCCGTCATTCCGGGCCTAGCGCGACGCAAGTTGTCGCAACTTCAGTTGCTGGCAGCCTGCTTCTGCGCCGTGCGCAAGACCGGCTGCCAGCTGCCGACGGACGTATCGACGATCTTGCCGTCCTTGATATAAACGAAAGCCGGCACACCATTGCTCATGCGTGTCCGCGCCGCCTTGTAGACCGGTTCGAAATCGCTGAACATTCCGGGCTTGCCGATATCGTACAGGCGATGCTCTTCGCGCACGACGAAACGGACATTCATGCGATCTGTCTGGTTGATGAAGCCGGCCATGTATCGGCTCGTGAAAGACCGGCAGGCAGGGCAATCGTTGGCGCCAAAATAAACCAGCGTTGCGCCGTGGCGAAGGGCTTCCGGCCCTTCCTTCAGCTCCAGCGGCTGGCTCTGGCTGTAAACATGGTAGGCTCCGAAAAATACCACGAAGCCCGCAAGTACCGCTTTCGACATAACGACCCCCACAAGAAAACGTCTTGCCCGATACCGGGAAGCAGTTTCGGCAGACTAGGAGGCAATCCTGAATCGCACGTTGAATAGCCGAGTTTCCGCCGGTCAGGGACAACAATTCGTTAATCGGCCAGCGCCCATTGGATCGACCAGCGCCATATGCAGGATTTCAATGAAGTATTTGATCTCACATACCATGCACAGGCTTGTGATTGGACACTCGCGGACTTCTCCCTCAATTGATTGGATAAGCCGTTATGTTCACGCCAATTGGATAGCTGGGCCTTGGAACTATTCTTCGGATATGGAGCCGGACTACTGACGCTGATCAACCCCTGCGTCCTGCCGGTCCTGCCTATCATCCTCGCCTCTGCGGTGCGGGAGGAGAAGCTGGGGCCCGTTGCACTGGCAGCAGGTCTTGGCAGTGCTTTCGTGGTCATCGGGGTCCTGGTTGCCGCCATCGGTCCGGCAGTCGGGCTCGATCCGGACCGCATGGCGCAGATCGGCGCCGCCGGCATGATCCTGTTCGGACTGGTGTTGCTTGTTCCGGCACTGAATACCCGCTTCGCTGCCGCGACAGCCGGCTTTGCCACACAGGCAGACCAGCAGATCGGCGCTGTGGGCGGCTCCGGTCTCGGCGGACAATTTTTGACCGGCGCGCTTCTCGGCGCTGCCTGGTCGCCCTGTATCGGCCCGACCCTTGGCGGGGCAATCTCCCTGGCCTCGCAAGGACAATCCCTGCTGTGGGCCAGCGCGATCATGATAAGCTTTGTACTCGGCACGGCCACCGTGGTCCTGCTGCTTGCCTACGGCGCGCGCGAGGCGATCATGCGCCGACAGGCCGCCCTGCGCGTTCTCGCTGACAAGTCGAAACCGGTCATGGCGTTTGCCCTGATTTTCGTCGGCATCGCCATACTATTCGGACTGCAGAAGCGACTGGAGGCATGGCTCATCGAGGTGCTGCCGGTTTGGCTGCAGGACGTGTCCGTTTCGCTGTGATGTACAACCGGAAGAAGGAGTGTTGATTTGAAGAGATTTGCAACCGGACTGCTTGCCCTGACCGGCATGGCAATGGCCGCTTCCGCTGGCGAAGGGACGCAGCAATATTCGGCCGGGCCGGTAGAGGCGGCGATCGCCAAGGGCGATACCGTCCTGCTTCACTACAAGTCCACGTGGTGACCCGTCTGCGCGCGCCAGGGTCGCGTGCTGTCCAAGCTCCGTGCGAGCTCACCGAAATACAATAAAGCCATCACTTTCGTGAACGTCGATTGGGACACCTTCAAGGACAAGCCCGTCACAACGAATCGGAAGGTGCCACGCCGCTCGACATTCCTGCTCTATATTCGTGGGAAAGAGGTCACGCGCCTTGTCGCCGCGACTGACGAAGCGGTCATCAAGGCAATGCTCGACAAGGGCGCCGCCGGCAGATAGCTGCCTGCCTCCGATGGCGATACACAAAGAAACGAACGCCCGTTCATGCGCCGGGCGTTTGTAATTCTGCGCCTATTGCGAATTCAGGCGCTGCGGACGATTTCGATAATGCTCGCTGCATCATCCGGCATCGTGTCGCCGCGCCAGCAGGAATGGCCATCCGGACGCACCAGTACCAGCTTGCGCTCATAGGCCTTCACTACATCCGTTTCATCGCAGGACACGACCACCAGCGGCATGCCCGCCGCCCTGGCCGCTTGCGCGAACGCTGCACCATCCGGCGCGTCCGCACCAAGCCGTACCAGCACGAAGCCCTTGCCATACCAGTCCAGGGTGGAGCCGCCATCCTTCAGCCAGACATGCGGCGCGCGCGATCCCGGCCGCGATGTCTGCACGTAGATGGACGGATCGAGCGCCGGTGCAGGCGTTCCATCCGGCACGATGATCGGCGAACCTTCGTAGACATACCCGAGGTGAATACCCAGCGTTTGCCATTCGCGCTTCATCGCCTCGGCGAAATCCTTGCCAAGCTGTTCGCGCGCTGCAGCCGCCTCCGGCGTATCGTCGAGCCGGTGCGGATCGGGTTGCGGAGACAGCATGCGGCCGAGATTGCCGCTGGCCTCGCGCACGTTGCGGGTCGCAACCGGCGCGCGCTCCGTGAAATAGCTGTCCAGCAGTTTCGGCCCGGCCCAGCCACGGATGACGGCATCCAGTTTCCAGCACAGGTCGACCGTATCGCCCACACCGGTATTCATGCCGAAGCCGCCGGTCGGAGAGGTCGCATGCGCCGAGTCGCCGGCCAGGAAAATGCGGTCCCGCCGGTATTCGTCCGCCACCAGCTCGCGGCGTGTCCACGGCATGATGGAAACGATCTCGTAGTCGAACTCGACGCCGACCGCCTTGACGATGGCAGCGCGCACCTCGTCCTCGGTCAGTTCGCGGCTGCCGTCACCTGAGCGGATGATCGAAAAGCGCCAGTGATCGCGCCCGTCGATAGCAACGATCGTTGCCCAGGTGCCTTCAGTGTCAATGAGGATGAACCGGTAGCCAACCTTGCGGCCGTGCAGCTTTTCAAAACCGTCGCAACGAAAGATGACATTGGTCGTATAGGTCAGTGCCGGCTGGCCCGTCTGGGTAATGTCCAACGCCTGGCGGATGCGGGAATTGGCTCCGTCGCAGGCCACCAGATACTGCGCACGCACGGTCTTCTCGCCGCCATTGTCCAGATCCTCCAGCGTCACAGTCACACCGTCGGCATCCTGTTCGAAGGAGACAACGCGATGCCGGTACAGAAGGTTTACGCGATCGAACGATTTCGCAAATTTCGCCAGGATCGGATCGAACATGTTCTGCGGGCAGCGCTCGCGGGTCTGCGGGCTCTGCGGCGGCGGCTTGGCCTCGCCCATCGGCGGGCTCTCGTAGCGGCCGACTTCCCATCCGCCGACCAGCGGGCCGGCCATGTAGATATTGTCCTGCGGCAGATCGCGCGGATAAGGGCAGTTTTCGACGTCCTTCACGATGCCCCAGCGGCGGCAGAATTCCATGGTCCGGATGCCGACAAGATCCTGCCTCGGCTGGAAAATCGACCCGTCCGTCTGCTCTGCGACGATGCAGCTCTGGCCGCGCCAGCCGAGATCGCCTGCCATGGCAAGCCCCACGGGACCTGCACCGACAATCAGGACGGGCGTTTCGAGCATCTCCGGCATTTTTTCCATACCTCCCGGTTGTTTTCATCTTTCCGCATGCGGCGCTTTGGCTTCGCACTGCACATAGCGCTGCAGCTGCATTATGCTAGTATTTGCCAGACAAAACAGTAGTGGCGCATTGTATTCTGTGCGTCATGGACGCGCACCGGGGCGAGGTCAAGCAATTCCGGGCGTTATCCGGAAATCGGGAGGAGCGATCAATGTCGGACACTACAGTTCAAGCCAATCAGGCAGAACGGGAAGCCTATTACGCACGGGTCGGCAAGACGGAACATCTGTCGCCTCTGTGGACGACAACGCTCGTACCTCCGCTGCCGCATCTGTATGTCAAGGCGCAGCCTCATCTGTGGGATTTCGACAACGAAATGCGCGCTCTGTTGCTCGAAGCCGGCGGCCTGATCACGCCGAAGGAAGCAAACCGCCGCGTCCTCAACCTCGTCAACCCCGGCTTCAACGGCCAGCCCAAGATCCTTGAGTCGCTCTATGCCGGCCTGCAAATGATCCTGCCCGGCGAATGCGCACCCGCGCACAAGCACACGCCCTCGGCCCTGCGCTTCATCATGGAGGGGAAAGGCGCCTGGACCGCCGTGTCCGGCGAGCGCTCCTTCATGGAACCGGGCGACTTCATCATCACCCCCTCGATGACATGGCACGATCACGGCCACGATGGCGACGGCCCCTTCTTCTGGATGGACGGCCTGGACATTCCAATCGTCGGCTGCTTCGGCGCCATGTTCTTCGAAGCCTATCCGCAGGACCGCGCGCCGCAGACACGCGAGCCAGGTGACAGCAACGCCCGCTACGGAGCCAACATGCGCCCGGTCACAGGCTCATGGGACAAGCCGGAATCGCCAATCTTCCACTATCCCTATTCCCGTTCCCGCGAGGCGCTGGAGACCCTGCGCAAGAACGGCGAACTCGACCCCTATGACGGCGTGAAGCTGGAATATATCGATCCGACTCGCGGCGGCGCCGCGATGCCAACCATTTCGGCTTTCCTGCAATTGCTGCCGAAAGGCTTCCGGACCGAAACCTATCGCACCACAGAGAACATCGTCTTTTCGCCGGTCGAAGGAATCGGCAAGATAGTTGTCGGCGAACCCGGCGCTGAAAAGGAAATAGCCTTCAAGCCGCGCGACATCTTCGCCGTTCCCTGCTGGGTGCCGTTCCGTCTCGAAGCCGACAGCGAGGCATGCCTTTTCAGCTATTCCGACCGGGTATCGCAGCAAAAGCTCGGCCTGTGGCGGGATGTACGGGGGAACGCGTAGTTCCCCTACTCCACAATGGCAAATACACGCGCCGGAGAGCCGTCGAGGCCC
The DNA here is from genome assembly GCA_029979185.1 of Alphaproteobacteria bacterium. GTDB lineage: Bacteria > Pseudomonadota > Alphaproteobacteria > Rhizobiales > Beijerinckiaceae > Terripilifer. The sequence continues at coordinate 6,645 of JAPOIA010000154.1, forward strand.
TCCAGTTTCATCGGCACGGCAGACAATGTGAAATCATCGGAACCGATGGCGCCGACATTGGTGACCATCTGGATGATGATCGTCTGCTGGCCCAGCAGCAGTTTGTGATTGTATCCGGGCGGCTGGCCTTCCGGCCGCTCGATATCCTTGCGCCAGAACGGAAACTCCGGGAAGAAATCAATCGCCACAGCGCTGCAACCGCGCTCTGCGACAAGTTCCGCCGCATCGCGATGCATCCAGACCGTATCGGTCCAGAATTCCGGCTTGCCCCACATCCGTTCGGTCCAGCCCGTATGCAGGACCTGGATGACATTGCCGT
>JAPOIA010000155.1 GCA_029979185.1 Alphaproteobacteria bacterium
TCTTGCCGCCGGAAAATACTGGCGCAATGAATGCCATGTCTGATACATGCGGCAGACCGCCTTCATAGGGATGGTTGCAGACGAAGACATCGCCCTCGCAGATGTCGCCGGGCTCGCCATCTCTGCAGTTATAGAGTTCGAGTATCCGTCCCACCAGATAGCGATAGACTGGCGCGTGGAAGAACATCGGCGGCGCGACAATCAGCCTGCCGTTGCGGTCGAGCACGACGCAGGAAAAATCCCGCGACTCGCGGATGATGGTCGAATAGCCCGAGCGGTAGAAATGATAGTGCATTTCCTCGACAAGACTGGCGATCTTGTTGCGCAGGATCTGGATGGTGATGGCGTCTAAAGGTGCGCTCATGACTGTCACCCCTGCTTTTCGAGAATGAGATTGCCGTGTCCGTCCACGCACCCGCTCCAGCCGGCAGGTATGACGGTGGTAGCATCGAACTGTTCGGCGATGGCCGGACCGCTGATCTGCGCGCCGATAGCAAGCGTGTCGCGTTCGTAGATCGCCGCATCGACTGGCGCTTTTGGGTCGAACCACACCTTGCGGGTTCCCTTGTATGCATTGTCCGAAGACGGTGGCGTTGCCGGTACCGGCTGTTCTGTCTGGACATATTTCGGTACAGCCACACGAAGCCGCACGCGATAGGAAACCACTTCCACGGGCCTGTCGGCGGCGGCATGTCCGTGTATCTGCTTGTGGCGGTCGTCGAAGCGCTCGCGCGCTGCCTGCATGGCTGCTGCATCGAGCGGTCCGGCGGCAAGGCCCTCGAGCGGCGTGCGCAACTCGTAGCCTTGGCCGGTATAGCGCATGTCGAGTTCGCGCAGATATGCCGCATTGGCCGGGTCCAGCCCTTCGTCACTCACGTCCTGCCGGGCGCGCGCTTCCAGCTCGGCGAAAATACCTTCGGCATGCTCCGGCGTCAGCATGTCGAGCGGCTTCAGCTCCGAGCGGATATAATCATGCACGACGTCGGTACAGAGCAGGCCAAGCGCCGAGAATGCCCCCGGACGCGGTGGAACGAGAATTCGCCGCATGTTGAGCTCTTCCGCTACAGCGGCAGCATGCACAGCGCCCGCCCCGCCGAAGGGCAGTAGCGTGAATGCGGTCAGGTCGACGCCGCGCTTTGCTGCAAATACCAGCACTTCGTCGGCCATGCGCATGTCGACGATCTTGCGGATGCCGGCCGCTGCTTCCAGCACGTCCATGCCGAGCGGTCCTGCCACATGCTCCTGCAGCGCCTTGCGTGCTGCCTCCACGTCGAGGCCCTGCTTGCCGCCGAGAAAGTAATCCGGGTTGAGATAGCCGCAGACGACATCGGCATCGGTTACCGCTGGCCGTGTGCCGCCGCGGCCATAGCATGCCGGTCCAGGATCGGCGCCGGCGCTTTGCGGACCGACGGTCAGAAAGCCGGCACTGTCAACAGCCGCAAGTGAGCCGCCACCCGCCGAAATTGTCGTCATGTCGAGAGCTGGTACATCGAGCTGGCGGCGTGCAATCGTGCTTTCCGTGGTTTCCAGCGGGGCTCCGCCTTCTATGAAGGCAATGTCGGCGCTGGTTCCGCCCATGTCCAGGGTCACTAGGCCGGTCTTTGCATCTTCCGCCAGATAGGCGCTGGCCTGCGCCCCAGCGGCGGGTCCGGAAAATAGCGTATGCACCGTGCGCCCGCCCGCAATAGCGGCGGAGAAGGGCATGACGCCGCCGTTCGATTGCATCAGGAAGCGCTGCTGGGTACCGGTGCCTGCCTCGTCCAGCCCCTTGTTCAAACTGTCGATATAGCGGACCAGCACCGGCTCCAGATAGGCGTTGAGCAGGGTGGTCGACATGCGCGGCCATTCGCGGATACGCGGCAGCACTTCCGAGGATATTGATACATGCGCCTGCGGATATTCTTCCAGAATAAGCCGGCGCGTTTCTTCTTCATGGACCGGGTTCATGAAGGAAAACAGATAGCAGACCGCGATGGATGAAACGTCCGCATCGCGCAATTCGCGCGCCGCCTTGCGCACGGCATCTGTATCGAGCGGCGTTATGACATTGCCTTCGTAGTCGGAGCGCTCGGGAATTTCCCGTGTCAGGCTCTGCGGTGCGATGGGCGAGGGCTTGGAGTAGAAATAGTCGAAAAGGTTGGTGTCGCGGGCCTGCTGCTGCACTTCCTGGATAGCGCGATACCCCTTGGTCACGAACAGGCCGACGCCTGCGCCGCGCATTTCCAGCAGCGCATTGGTTGTTATTGTCGTGCCGTGAGCGAAGAATTCGATGGCGTCCGGCTCAATACCTCGTTCGGCGAACCGTTGCACGCCGTTCAGGACGCCAAGCGCCGGATTCTTAGGAGTTGATGAGACCTTCTCGACCAACAATGCACCACTGGCAACATCCAGCAGCATAAGGTCGGTATGGGTGCCGCCGACGTCGACACCCAGGCGGTAACGCTTTTCGCTCGCCATCAGGAAGCTTCCCCGCAGGTTCGTAAATGTTTGCGGCTGTTCTACAGGCTTTTGCCTGTCAGTAAAGCCTCCCGTTGGGATACTGGCCGGATGGCGACGTGCCGGCAAGCCTTTATGCCGGCGCCTGGTCAGCCTCCTCCATCCGGGTGATCGCCCTGCGGAAGCGCACCGTGCCAAGATCAATATTCAGTTTGCTAGGATCGAGATTGCGCGGCGATGCGTCAAGCACCCGCTGCTGCGCCTCGATCATCGGCCCGTCCTCCACCTCGAAGGCGTAGCGGCGCATGACCCCGATCTTATGCTGGATTTCCTTGTGCTGCTCTTCGCTCATTTCGCGCATGCCAAACCGGACGGCGGTGAAGAAGTAGAAGGTCGAGTGCTCGGTTTCCGGCGTCAGCATATGGGTCGCCCAGATGCCGGTCCCCTGGTCCCAGGGTTTGCCGATTTCTGTCAGGCCGACGTAGAGATTGAGACAGCTCGGCGCCATCCAGCGGATTTCCTGGAAATGATCCACCTTAGCCGGGTGGCCGGGCCATTGCATGCCGTGCATGGCGACTGCTTCCACGCCCGAGGCGAGGCGGGTCACCAGCAGGTCGTCGCCGTCTTCCTTTACGGTAATGTCTGCGGTGGTCGATCCTGCATTTCCCAGAGTCCCGACGTGCAGATATGCCACATGCGAGAGATCGAGCAGATTGTCGACGATCAGCTTGTAGTTGGCGTCGATCGTGATCATGTCGAAGGCGGTATCCTCGAATGGGCCCGGATTGTCGATGACCGAGAAGTCCGGGATTTTCGACGGATCGGCTTGCTTGTCGCCCATCCAGACCCAGACGCAATGATGCCTTTCAACTGCCGGATAACTCGCGATCTTTGCCGTATGGGGAATGCTGCCGCCGCGGTGCGGGTTGTTTACGCACATACCGGTCCTGTCGTATTCCAGGCCGTGGTAGGTGCACTGGATATTGCCGTTGTCGAGCACGGTGCCGAGGCTTAGTGGCGCCCAGCGATGGGGACAGCGGTCCTCAAGGGCGGTGACGGATCCGTCCTTGGTCCGGAACACCACCACCGGCTCGCCTATAATCCGGCGGGTGATGAATTTTCCATCGTCCAATTCATTGGTCCAGCCCGCCATATACCAGGCGTTGCGGATAAATTTTCCTTCAACCAGGCTCTGTTTCGTCGATCCGTTTCCGGCGCTCATGGGCTTCCTTCCGCTGGTTTTGCTGCCGCCTCGCTTGCGAAGCCGCTTCTGCTGCAAGTTTCTTTCGAAAAAGACTACACCAGAAATCCCTATGCAAAAAAGCCCTGCCGGTCCATTGCGTCGCGAGGCCACAGCGGAGGGCGCAGAATTCGCCTCTGGCAATGGCTGCTGTGGACCTGTAATAGTCTACCCAGCTCGAAAATCGCCGGCTTGATGCTGGCCGGGCGCCAAAAACGGTCGGCAATGCCCGGCTTTGAATGGACATAGAACCGCTAGGGAGGAGCCATTGGCTGGCATCAGGATCGGTACGTCGGAACAGGGCGGAACCTTCTGGACGCAGGGACAGGCTGTAGCGAAGCTTTTTACCCGCGATCACGGCATCGAGACGACCGTTCTGGACGCCGACCAGGCCAGCATCGAAAATGCCCGCCGGTTGCATGACGACCTGATCGATTTCGGCTTCATGGCGTCGAACTGGATCGGCCGCGCCTACAGGGGTGATGCGCCCTTCGACGCACCGGTCGATATCCGCATGGCCGCGCCTGCCAATTCCGGGGCCATGTTTTTCATAACACGCGCTGATTCGTCCTTGCGCACCGTGCGAGACATGATCGGCAAGCGTGTTGCCATCGGTCCTGTGGGCAGCGGTATGGTTCAGCATATCCATACGATTTTCGGTGCGCTGGGGATTTCCTTCGACCAGTTCACCCCGCTCAACATGAGCTTCGAGGATGGCGGCAAGGCGCTCGAGCAAGGCGCAATCGATGCCCAGTGGCAATGCCCCTATCCGAACGAGGTAATGCACAATATCAGCCAGCGGTTCGACGTGCGGGTGCTGGATTATTCCGGCGACGACCTCAAGACCGTCCTCGACAAGGCCGGTTTCTATCGCCACGCCGTCATGCCGAAGGAATTCTTCCGCGGCGTAAGCCACGATACTGAGCAGCTTGCGGTCGTGAATATCATCGCCACCCATGCCCGCACCGATTCGCAGACGGTCTGCAAATTTGTCCGCTCCATTCTCGACAATCTGGACGAGCTGGCGCGGATCAACCCGCTTTTCACCGGGCTCGGCGACGTGTTCGAGCCGTTGAAGACGCAAGGAACATCCGCGCTGGAATTCGGCGGTGTGCCGCTGCACCCCGGCGCTATTGAGGCCTTCAGGCAGGTGGGCCTGCTGAAATAGCAATCGCAAAGCAAACATTCGAACACGACAGGGAGACAGACATGGCCGACGCTAAGACCGGCAAGGACGCAAGCCCAGCGGGAGAGGTAGATATCGCCGCTCTCAAGCCTGACCTAAAATACCGCGATCTTCGAGAGTGGATGGCCGAGGCCGAAAAGCTAGGCGAAGTACGGCATGTGAAGGGTCTGAGCTGGGAAGAGGATATCGGCGCCGCATCGGAAATCGTGCTGCATGATGAAACGGCACCCTGCGTCGTGTTTGAGGACGTGCCCGGCACGCTGCCGGGATCGAAAGTGCTGGTAAATTTCTTCGGCGGCGACCGCCAGAAGATGACCCTCGGCTTCCCCAATCATCTCGACAAGCTGCAACTGTCGGAAGCCTTCCGCGAGCACTACATGAAGGACCTGCCGCGTATCGAGCCGCGCTATGTCAACGACGGTCCGATCTTCGAGAATAGGATGGTCGGCGACGAAGTGGACGTCACCAAGTTCCCGACGCCGATGTGGCATCCCGAGGATGGCGGCCGTTACATCGGCACCGGCAGCTTCAACGTCACCCGCGATCCGGAAGAAGGCTGGATCAATTGCGGCACATATCGCGTGATGATCCACGACGACAAAAGCGTCGGCTTCTACATTTCGCCAGGCAAGCACGGCCGCATCATGCGCGACAAGTACGAAAAGCTCGGCCAGCCGATGCCTGTCGCCATCGTCGTCGGTTGCGATCCGATGTCCTTCCTGATGTCGTCGAGCGAAGTGCCTTACGGTGTTTGCGAATACGAGGTGATGGGCGGCATTCGTGGCGAGCCGGTTGAGCTGGTGCATGCGCCGATTACCGGCCTTCCAGTACCCGCCAATGCCGAGATTGTCATCGAGGGTTTTGTCCAGCCGGGTAACGTCAAGCCGGAAGGCCCGTTCGGTGAATGGTTCGGCTATTACGGTTCTGACGTACGCGACGAACCGGTGATGGATATCAAGGCGATCTATCATCGCAACGATCCGATCCTCCTCGGCTGCGCGCCGCAACGCCCGCCCGACGAAATCGCCCGCTATCGTGCGTTGACCCGCTCGGCCATTGTGCGCGACAATATCGTGAAGTCCGGCGTGCCGGATGTGACGGCGGTCTGGGCGCATGAAGTCGGGACTTCGCGTCTGCTGCTTGCGGTTGCCATCAAGCAGCGCTACGGCGGCCATGCCAAGCAGGCCGGCCACGTTGCCGCCATGTGCCATTCCGGCGCCTATGCCGGGCGCTATGTGATTGTCGTCGACGAGGACATCGACGTGTCAAATCTCGAGGAAGTTATCTGGGCGGTTCTGACCCGCTCCGATCCTGCCACCTCCATCGACATCATCACCAATGCCTGGTCGACACCGCTCGATCCGCGTATCGAGCCGGAGCGCAAGGCCAAGGGCGATTTCACCAATTCACGCGCTATCATTGACGCTTGCAAGCCGTTCCACTGGAAGGACCAGTATCCGAAAGTGAATCAGCCCTCGCTGGAAGAACGTCGCGCTGCGCGGGCAAAATTCGGACATTTGCTGAAGTAGCAGACGTCATCGCGCAAACCGCGAAGCGGTTATGCTGGAGCTTATTATTGCGGAGAGCGATTCCGGATAAGTGGTTTGCACTTTCCGGGAAGGCGACAAGAGAGCAGGAGGAAACATGAGCCAGCAATTCACCCATGACCCATCATTGCCTGGCGGCAATGATGTTGTCTGCGAAATCCGCGACGGTATCGCCTTCGTCTCGCTGAACCGGCCGGAAAAGCGCAACTGCATTAATCCCGGCATCGTTGCCGACGCCAATGCCATTCTTGATGCGCTGGAAAAGGACGACCGGGCGCAGGTGATCGTCATCACCGGATCTGGCGACAGTTTTTCCGCCGGTCAGGATCTGAAGGAATATTTCCGCGAACCGGCCAAATGGCACCCTGTCGATCGCGAGCGCCTGCAATACAACAACTCGCGCTGGCAGTGGCGCAAACTGCTTTACTACAACAAGCCGACCATCGCCATGGTCAACGGCTGGTGTTTCGGCGGTGCGTTTCAGGTGCTCGTCGGCTGCGACATTGCCGTTGCGGCGGACGAGGCTTCGTTCGGCATGT
>JAPOIA010000156.1 GCA_029979185.1 Alphaproteobacteria bacterium
TTCGGTTGCACAGGATTGAAGCCCGGACATCACCCATCATGAGCGCAGTCAGTCAAAGCAAAGCCTCCCTCGCCAGCAACGGCCCCGGTGCAGGCATCGCGGCAACCGACCATGCGTTGTTTTTCACGCCGGCCGGTGCGCGCGAACGGCTTGCCTCCGCCCTGACATTCGATCTGCCGCGGGATGTCTTCGAGGCTCCCATATGGCCGCCACAAGGCGACCATGCGCTGAATCCCGATCTCAGCGCCGCCCCGGTAAAGGCGAAGGCCGCGGCCGTGCTCGTGCCGCTGGTGGCGCGCGAGGAGGGTGTAAACGTTCTTTTGACGCTACGAACATCGAAATTGCGCAATCACGCCGGACAGGTAGCCTTTCCCGGTGGCCGCATGGACCCGGAAGACGAGACACCCGTGCATACGGCCCTGCGCGAGGCCCATGAGGAAATCGGGCTGCCCGCCGACCATGTCGATGTGAACGGCTATCTCGATCCGTATCAGTCCGGCACCGGTTATCGCATCATTCCGGTGGTCGGCATGGTGCGGCCGGGGTTTCCATTGCAACTCAATCCGCACGAGGTGGATGATGCCTTCGAGGTCCCACTTGCCTTCCTGATGGAGGCAGCGAACCACAAGCGGCACCGCTGGGAGCACGACGGAGTGATGCGGGAAAGCTGGGCGATGCCCTATGGCGAACGGTTCATTTGGGGGGTGACAGCCGGTATTTTGCGTCACATGTGGGAAAGGCTCTACCGTTGACAGCCGGCACACGGATCGACGACGGCAGGCTGGCGCATGCATCGTTCTATGACGATCCGGCGCTACAGCGGGTACTCGCCTGTCTCAATGGCAAAGGCGAGGAGACGCGCATCGCCGGCGGCGCGGTGCGCAATGCGCTGTTTGGCCTGCCGGTGCGCGACATCGATCTTGCGACAACCGCCCTGCCCGACGAAGTGATCCGCCGCGCCAAGGCGGCCGGCTGCAAGACCGTGCCCACCGGCATCGAGCACGGCACTATCACCGTTATCTCCGGCGGCACGCCATTCGAAGTCACGACGCTACGCGAGGATGTCGAAACCAACGGCCGCCACGCGGTAGTCCGCTTCGGTCGCGACTTTGCGCAGGACGCCATGCGGCGGGACTTCACAATCAATGCGCTGTTTGCCGACAAGGATCGCCGTATCCACGATTATGTTGGCGGTCTGGACGATATCGCCAAACACAAGGTGCGTTTCATCGGAGATGCCGGACAAAGAATTGCCGAGGATTACCTGCGTATCCTGCGGCTGTTTCGCATCCACGCCGCCTATGGCCACGGACCGGTTGACCGCGACGGACTGCTGGCCTCGATCGCCGGACGCAAGGGCATGCTCGCCCTGTCGAAGGAGCGGATCGGCGCGGAATTGCAGAAACTGCTGGAAGCGCCCGGCGCAGCCGCAGCCGTAGGGGAAATGGCAGACGCCGGCCTGCTCGGCCCGCTGCTGGGCAGCCTACCGCTGACTGCGCGCTTCGTCAATCTGGTTGCAACGGAAAATGCGCAGGAACGCTCACCCGATACAACGCTGCGGCTCACCGCACTGGCAGCGCTGGTTCCTGAAGACGCCGAAAGGCTGCAGGATATGCTACGGCTGTCCAATCTCCAGGCCGTCCGCATTGCACAAGCGATACGGGCATTCCTGACGATCCGCGACATCAAGGTACCACCCTACAAGACCGATCTCTACAGGTTCCTGTTTCAGAACGGGCGGACAGCAGCCATCGATGCGCTGCTGCTGGCGCAGGCCCATGCCGCCCCCGGCTCAACCGACGCCAAATGGCGTCAGGCGCTCGCCTTTCTGCGCGATACGCCGGAACCGCGTTTGCCGTTCACAGGGTCGGACCTGATCAAACACGGAGTAAAGACCGGACCGGCCATGGGCGCCATGCTGAAACGGCTGCAGGCAGCATGGATAAGGGCCGGCTTCCCGAAGGAACCGGAAGTTCTGAATCGCCTGCTACAGCAAGATTCGAACGCCTGATACAACCGCCGGATTCGACTCGCCAACTGTCCGGCTTCGCGTTAAATTTAATATTGCGAAGCGGTGCCAATCCAGATGGATTTGATGTGCCGCCACGCAGGGCACAACTGCAGTTCCGGAGTGGCGTATGAACAGCGGACGCAAATCACCGCGCGACATCGCGCAAAGCCTGTCCCGCCGCAGCGCTGAAGGGCGTAGCGATCGCCGTTCCGTCAACCGCAGCGCCAGTTCCGGCGGCACCTGGAAACGCGAAACCTTCACCCTGCCGCGCATGGAAGCGCGCGCCAAGGCGCGCGAGTGGTTCGGCAAGTTTCCCAAGGCCGCCTATATGACCGAAATCGAGTTCTGGCGGGAACTGTCCGGCGGTGAAATAGAATTCACCATCCGCCGTTTGCCCACCGCAGATTAGCTCATGGCCTTCATTAATGCGGCAATAATCCGCGCGTAATGTGATTGCGCACTCGATGCCGGCTGTTGATCGCACCGGGGCAATGTTCCATGATCAGTATGCGTTCATACCCGGCAAAGGACCCTCATGCATCGCGACGCCCAAGGCCTTGAACTGACCTGCGCATCGGAAGAAGCGGCGCACGCCTTCGATCACGTCGTCGAAGGCTATATCGGCAATCGCAACGATACCTCGCAACGGCTGAACGCCCTGCTCGCTGCCGATCCCGACTGCCCGCTGGCCCATGTCATGCGAGGCGCCTTTACCATGGGCGCGTTCAACGCGAATAACATGGACTTCATCGGCAAATGCATTAGTGATGCGCAGACACTCTGCTCGCGCGCCAGCGAACGTGAACGGGCGCATCTTTCCGCGCTGGAACATTGGGCTGCCGGCGATTTCGACGCGACCATGGCAGTCTGGGAACAGATTTGCCGGCAATGGCCGCATGACATCCTTGCCTTTCGCCTGCATCATTTTCTCGGCTTCTGGCTCGGCAAGCCGGAAAACCTGATGGCCAATGTCGAAGCGGTATTGCCGCATTGGAGTCGGGACCTGCCCGGCATTGGCACGATCCACGCCTGCCGCGCATTCGCGCATGAAGAAAGCGGCTCCTATGTGATAGCAGAACATGCGGGCTTCACCGCCATTTCCATCGACCCTGGCGATGTTTGGGCAACCCACGCGATCGCCCATAACTACGAGATGCAGGGACGGCGGAGCGAGGGGCTGGAACTGCTGAAGGCGCTGGAGAAGAACTGGGACGGCGCCAACAACCTGCTGCATCACCTGTGGTGGCATCAGGCCCTGTTCCACTATGACCGCCGCGAATTCGACGCGGTGTTGCACCTCTACGACAACAACTTCCGCAATCCGGATTCGCCGCTGACGCAGCAAATGCCCGATCTGTACATCGACGTTTAGAACGCCGTTTCCATGCTCTACCGGCTTGAACGCGCGGACATCGAAATCGGCGGGCGCTGGGAAGAACTGGCCGACAAGGCGCAAGCGCGACGCGGCGACGGCTCGAATGCTTTCACCCTGCCGCACTGGATGCTGGCCCTGGTCCGCACCGGCCGCTTCGAGGCAGCACGTGACCTGATCGAAGGGACGCGTGTATTTGCGGGCAAGATTCATCCGGCGCAAGCTGCACCACTGAACCGGGCGGCAATTCCGGTCTGCGAAGCCATCCTGCTCGATTCACAAGGCAGGACCGGAGCGGCGCTGGACGCCATGCGCCCGGCGCTTGCAGCGCTGCACACGCTCGGCGGTTCCCACGCACAGCAGGACCTGCTGGAACGAATCTACGCCGACATGGCCGTAAGGGCTGGCTCGGCGCAGGACCTTGCCCTAATCCTGCAACGGGTACGCGCAAAACGGCCCGCACCGCTGGAAGAACGCACGGCGTGGCAAGACATTCACCGCTCAGCGGGGTAGCACCGAATCCAGAAACGCCAGGGAATTTACCCAGGCGTGCTCGGCATTCGCGGCGTGATAACGGTTCTGCTCGGGATTGAAGAAAGCATGCCCTCCGCCCGGATAAACATGCACCAGTACGTCGGGATGTGCTGCCCTGATCGCTTCGATATCCGCCAGCGGCGCAATATGATCCGAATCGCCATAGTGCATGACGGTCGGGCATTGCGGCTTCTCAGCCAGTTTCAGCGAGAAGACATGACTGCCATAGAAATTCACCTGCGCATCGAAGCGTTGTTTTGCAGCCGCAACCCAGGCCCATGTTCCGCCAGTACAGAAGCCTGAAATGATGCGAGGCGCGCCGGCTGGAAGCGCTGCCGCACAAGCGGTAATATCGGCAAGTATGCCGGGCTCCTCCAGTTTGCCATAGCATTCGGTTCCCGCCGCCGGGCCTTCGCCATCATATGGGAATACGAGGTCTTCCCCAATGCGATCATATAGTTGTGGCGCGATGGCAGTGTAGCCAGCTGATGCCCAGCGGCGGCAGACATCGCCGATATGGCTGGTCAACCCATAGATCGCATGCAGCACGACGACGCCGCCCCTTGGCACATCATCTGGATCGGCTCTCCAGGCCTTCAGGCGATGGCCGTCTGCAGCAACGATTTCAATGCTTCGATACATAACGTTTCCCGGAAATTTTCGCTGGAAGGATACCTTCATACAAACGCAGGTACAGTCACGAAAAACCGGCGGCACAGGCCACCGGTTGATCTTGTTACTGCATCGAGATGCCAACTCAGTGCAGCGTGCCGTTAAGCAGCTTGGAAGCGCGCACCAGCACCGACTTGTCCGCTTCCATCATCGACTTCGCCAGCGCCAGCGCTTCCTCGCCGCTGGAATATTCGATATCGCGCTTGGACTTCGCGGCATCGGCAAGGAATTCCTTGTCGTGCAACGTTTCCTTGAATGCCTTTTTGAGCGCAGCCAGGCGATCAGCCGGAACACTTTGCGTCGTCACCAGGGGGCGAGAAATGCCCATGTCCGATGACAAGAAGGTGAGGAACTTCTTGTCCGCATCATTCTTGGCCAAATCGGACATTAGTGGCACATCCGGCAGATCAACCGCACGCTTGAGGCCGACCTGAACCAGAATATGGATCTTCTTTTCCTTCAGCCAATGCGGATGGCCGCTCTTCCAGGACGCCCAGCTGTTGGAGCCACGGCCGCCGACTTCACCCTTTTCCATCGCGATATTGACCCGGCTACCGCCGCGATAGCCAGTCACGATCTTGAACTTCGTGCCTGCCACCATGTTGAGGGCTGCCGGATAGACGAAAGAGGTTGAAGCCGTGCCGGGGGCACCGACCACCAGTTCCTTCTTGTAGACGTCCTCGATCCTGGTGATCCCCGTTGCGTGCCAGGAGTTGATGACATTGGGGCTGTTGGTGGTATTGCCGAGCCAGCCGAATTCGCGAACGTCGAACATGACGCCTTTCTTCTTGATAGCCTGCAGCACGGGCATGTTCTGGAATAGCATGTGCAACACCGTACCGTCGCGCGGCGCCTTCAGATACAACCAGTTTGCTGCAACCACGCCGATGGCGCCGGGCATGTTCTGCACCACGACATTCGGCTTTCCCGGGATGAGCCGGCCGATATGGCGCGAAATCAGCCGCGAACGGAGATCGTAGTCGCCCCCGGTAGCCGCCGGCACGATAATGGTAACCGTCTTGCCCTTGTAGAAATTGGCCACCGATTGCGCCTGCGCAGGTGATCCGGCGAGCATCGCAAAAGCTGCGCCTGTGAATAGAGTATGTATTTTCATGAGTGCCTCCCTATGGCTCTGGACTGAATGATTCTGGCGTCGACAAGGACGCGCGTGAGAAGCACTATTGCACTGCAATCGCCGCAGGAAAAGTGCTACGATTTTTCAGTCATTCACCCAAAGGCCCAGCTGCACAGCTCCTGCGCGAAATTACTCGACAGCAAAACAATCTCTGCCGTGTGGCCTAGTCCGTCACATCCGGCGTCTTCCACGCCAGATGCTGGCCTCCATCGACGCAGATCATCTGCCCCGTTACGCTTTGCGCCCTTGCCAAGTACACCACGGCTTCGGCTATTTCCGCGGGAGATACGGCGCGTTCCAGGGGAATGTTCTGCACTTCGCGGGCAAACCCGGTATCGCCCTCGTTCACATTCGGCAGAACCGGCCCCGGACCAACCGCATTCACGCGAATATCGGGAGCAAGCGATTGCGCCATCGTCTGGGTTGCGGTCCACAAGGCGGCTTTCGTCAGCGTATAAGTGAAATACTGCGGATTCAGCCGCCAGACGCGCTGGTCTGCAATATTGACAATGACGCTACCCGGCCGCCGGCAGAAGCGAGCAAATTCGGCGCTCAGAAATACTGGCGCCCGCAGGTTTATGGAAAAGTGCCGCTCCCAAGCTATCGGATCGAGCGCATCCGGACTGTCCGGTTCAAAAATCGATGCATTGTTGACCAAAAGGGTCAAGGGCGCGTCCTGCGCATGCAGCGCCGCCTCAATCACCTTGCGAGGTGTATCGGCGGCGGACAGGTCGCCCGTAACAATGGCGATCTCTCCGTCTGCCCGCTCCAGCTTGCGGGCAAGCGCCCGGGTGGCAGCTTCCGACCGTTCGCTGGAATGCAGGACAAGCCGATAGCCGCAATCGGCCAGAGCCATGGCGACGGCAGCGCCGATACGCCTGCTTGCGCCGGTAACGATCGCGGTTCCAACCGTCCCTGACCCCGACCCTGCCATTGCCAACCGCCTTTACACTGCCTGTTTCATGTGAGGGGTTGTGCCGCACACCGCAGTCCAGCGCAACGCATTTGCTTCGGCAGTACCAGCAAACCTGCCGTTTGGACTTTATTTTGCGAACCGAAGCGTCGGTATTGATGCTTCGTTAACCCAGATACACAGCATTCTGCCGGATGCTATAAAAAGTAAATCCCTAGATTAACCATGATAAATTTAAGTATACATAAATCTAAATTGTTAAATCTTGGGCTGAAACATTGCAATTTTAAGCAATTATACACCGGTTAACC
>JAPOIA010000157.1 GCA_029979185.1 Alphaproteobacteria bacterium
TTTGGGAGGTTGCAGATGATTCAGACGGAGGGTTTTGTCCATTTCACGATTCCGGTCAAGGATCTGGATACGTCCGAAGAGTTTTACACTTCTGTTCTCGGGCTGAAGAAACTACGCCGGAACAACCACATGGTGTTCCTGGACGCCCACGGCACGAGTTTCGTCCTCACCTATTCGGAAAACCCTATCGATCCGAATGTCGGTGACAAGCACGATATCCACACGGCATTTCGTGTCTCTCCGGAAGAATACGACAAGGCCAGGACATTTTTGTCCGAGAAGGGCATTCGCATTTTCAAGGAAGAAAATCGGGATGGCGGTACCTTTCATGGCCGTAGCGCCTATTTCCACGACCCCGATCGCAATGTGATCGAGATCATCGATCTTCGCCGCGGACCGGTCGCTGAAGGTGAATAGAGACGCTTGCCGTTTCGCGGAAAGAAATAGCCTCGAAACAGGAACACGGGTTCTTCCACCTTTTCCATGAAGTCGTGAGGGACTCTACCGACTGGTGAAGGCTTGCACCTTTGCGGTGCGTTTCGTGCCGAGCGTTTCAAACGGTTTGCGCGGTTGCATCGAAGCGCCGCGGCGAACAGGAGTTTCCCGCATGCGCGTCGTGGAGGTGCGCATCAGGCTTTCGATGTTTCCCAGCATCGCTTTGGTCCCACGCGATAGCGTGGCCGGGCGCTGTGGATTACCCCGGCCAGACGCTGCGTTCGCATTTGCGCCTAGCCTCGCAATGTCCTCCGATGCCGGGGGATGCGATACGCCCGGCAGCGGCTTTATCTCGATGCCCTTGTGTGCATAGGTCATGATTTCCTGCCAGGTTTGCGCCGGAATCGACCCGCCCGTCATGTTGTTCATGGACTGGTAGTTGTCGTTTCCATACCAGACGGCGCCGACGATATTGCCGGTAAAACCCATGAACCAGGCATCGCGATAGGCATTGGTCGTACCCGTTTTGCCGCCCGCTGCGATGCCGGGAAGACGCGCTCGTCTTGCCGTTCCCTGCTCGACGACAGCGTTGAGCATGCCGTTCATCGCGGCAACCTGATTGGGATTGATCACGTATCGCGGCTTGGGTCCGTCACGGTCTTGCCGGTAGAGTACTTCCCCGGTACTGCTACGGATTTCCGTTGCACCAAAGACTGGCGTCTGCTTGCCTCCTGTCGCGAAGACGCCATAGGCGCCGGCCATGTCGATGACGGTTACCTCCGATACGCCGATAGGCAGATGAACTGTATCTTTAAGCGTTGTCTTGAGGCCCATGCGCCTTGCCGTATCGATGATCTTTGCCCGGCCGGATTTGGCCCTGGTCCACGCACCTCGGCCATCACCGATGTCGACCGACAGCTTGACTGCGACAGTGTTGAGAGACCGTGCCAGCGCCGTCTTGAGCGGAACGCGCCCGTAATAGCGCCCGCCGTAGTTCTTTGGGCACCAGTTGCCCAGGCAGATAGGGGCATCGCGAACAATCGTTTCGGGCTTGAAACGGCCGGACAGCAGGGCTGCCATGTAGACGAACGGTTTGAACGATGAGCCCGGCTGACGCATGGCGTCGGTGGCTCGGTTGAACTGGCTGCCGCCATAGTCGCGACCACCGACGATAGCCCGGATGGCGCCGGAGGATTCCATGATGACCACAGCCGCCTGGCGCGCGTTATAGCTTTTGCCATACAGGCGCAGGTTATTCTCGACAACATCCTGGGCGTGCTTTTGCAAGCCGCTGTCCAGCGTGGTACGGACGGTCAGCACCCGGTGTGTGCCCAGCTTGCCGTCGCGGGCGAGGTTCCTGATCTGAGTAAATGCCCAGTCCAGGAACCAGTCCGGGCTCGACTGATGCTGGCGGTCGACCGGCTGTGCCGGGTTCTTGCGCGCTGCATAAATCTGGCCTTCGGTCAGAAAGTTGGCCTCGACCATATTTTCGAGAACGTCGTTTGCGCGTGCGCGCGCAGCGGGCAGATTGATGTGGGGAGCATAGCGGGTCGGAGCCTTGAACAGGCCGGCCAGCATGGCCGCTTCGGCAAGCGTCACATCGCGTACCGATTTGTTGAAATAGAATTTCGACGCCGCCTGAATGCCAAATGCCCCGCCGCCCATATAGGCTCTGTCCAGATAAAGTTTCAGGATTTCGTGCTTGGAGAGCCTGAACTCCAGCCAGACCGCCAAAAAGGCTTCCTTGATCTTGCGGTCGATGGTGCGTTCGCTGGACAGGAACAGGTTCTTGGCTAGCTGCTGTGTCAGCGTTGAGCCACCCTGCACAACGCCGGAAGCGCGGGCATTGGCGCTCAGTGCGCGCAATGTACCGATCGGGTCGATACCGTAATGGGACCAGAAGCGCCGGTCCTCGGTCGCGAGCAGGGCGTTGATCTGGTATTCAGGGATTTGTTCCAGGGGGACGGAATCGTCGTGCCGGATACCGCGCCGGCCGATTTCCTGGCCGTAGCGATCGAGAAATGTGACCGCCAGATCCTGCTGCTTCAGCCAATCGTCCGAAGTCGCATTAAAGGCTGGAACGGCGAGGGCCAGCATGACAACAGAACCGGCAAGTCCGATGGTCATCGCTTCGGAGCCCGCCTCAACCGCGGCTTTGGCATAGCCGGATACGTGAAACCGGTCCATGAAGGCCGAAAATGCGGTGTATCTTTCGCGTGAGCGCTGGCCATTGTCATATAGCGTTGAATTAATCCATGAATCGAACGCAAGCATTCTGCGGCGAAGCTTGCGCATAAACATCGAGTTTTTCAGCTCACTGAACACTTGCAAGCAAATCCCGCATACTTGCCGGCAGCGTCGCACATTTGCGGTCTGGCGCTCGCCCTGCCGGATGAAATCGTTTAACACAAAATTAGTGTTCTTGACGAGGCAAAGGCGACAATTGCCATGACCTTGCCGACACCAGGGAAATGCAATTCCCGCGCCGGACCTCGATGTTCCGGTTTGAAACAGAGTAGCGGGACCGGACATGACGGGCACGAAGGCGGATGGCAAGCCGGCAGGCAGAGGCGAACAGGCAGCTGGTTCTGTCAAAGCAACCGGAGAGGCCAGGCCGGCCAAAGGTAGGGCCGCTTCAGCAAAGGCTGACGAGGGGCCGGCGGGATCGCCATTCTGGGCAAAGCCGCTGGAAGATCTGTCGCATAAGGAATGGGAGGCTCTGTGCGATGGGTGCGGCCGCTGCTGCCTGGCGAAGCTGGAAGATGAAGACACCGCGGAAATCTATTACACGGATATCGTCTGCACCCTGTTCGATACCAAGACCTGCCGTTGCGCCGACTATGCCAATCGCCATGAAAAGGTGCCCGATTGCATAACGCTGTCGATGAAGAACGTGCGGGCGCTCGGCTGGTTGCCGCCGACCTGCGCCTACAGGCTGCGCGCCGAAGGCAAGCCTCTGGCCTGGTGGCATCCGCTGGTCTCCGGGTCGCCGGATACGGTACACGAGGCGGGAATTTCAGTTCTGGGACGCGCCGGGCCATCCGAGGATGATGTGGCGCTGGAAGACTATCCGGACCACATAGTGCAATGGCCGGCGAAGTTTCCGAAATCGGGCAAAGCTAAATTGGAGCGCGCCCAATCAGGCCAGCCAAAGCACAAGCGTGCCAAAAGAACTCCTGAAAGCTGACGCAGACATTTTCGTCCAATGGGAGCTTGGCTGCATCCGGCTAGACGATCTTGTTGAGACGCTCGATTTCGGTTCCGAGTTTTTCGACGGAGGCAATGCTGGCATCGCGACCTTCGATCGTTATGCCGCTCGACTTCAGCCGCGCAAAAGACCTTGAGAGAGTTTCCTGCTTTAGGCCGAGGGACGCGGCGATGTCACCCTTGTTATAGGGCAACCGCACTTTGCAGGCACCGCTTTGCGATGGACAGAGCGATTGCAGAAAGCGCAGGACTCGCTGGTCGGCAGTTTGTGCTTTTAGGGTCTCGATCTCGTCCATAAGCGCCCAGATCTTGCCGGACGATTCCGACAGGATAGTCAGTGCAAGTTCGGGGGCGTCGCGCGCAATCTGCGCAACGTCGCCCGCCGGCAATCGGGCAACGGTTGCCGGGCCTGTTGCTTCCGCGGTCGTTGTATGGCTATCGCCCAGGACGGCGACTGACTCAGCAATACTTTCGCCACGACCGAAGATGTGGATTACCGTTTCATCGCCCTGCACAGATATGCGGGACAATTTGATGAAGCCTTCTATGACGACAAACAGCGATTGCGCCTTGTCGCCCTGGCGAAACAGTGTCTCGCCCTTGCGCAGGCGATCAATGCGCGCCACCTGGGTGAGCCTGTCAAATGTTGGAGCCGCCAGGGTCGCAAAAAAAGGCAACATGCGCAGGGCTTCGAGATTTCTGGTCGGTGCTGTCATGTGTTTGCGAACTGTCCGTTACGGTTGGGTTGGCGTTGGTCTTTGTATTACTCCGGCGCCTTGGCGTCCACGAGAACGAATGCAATCCGGCAGACATCGTTACTGCGGTTGACCCATGCGTGATTAGTGCCTTGCTGGACAATGACGTCGCCAGCCTTCAAATGGACTTCGCTGTCGTCCAGCAGCATGTCGATTTCACCATACAGCACTAGGGCATAGTCGAGCGAACGGGTTCGGTGCATGAATGGATGTCGCGGCGGCAGGCCCTTGATTGCCGGCTCATGGGCGAGTTCGTTCATGCGGGTATTGATATCCATGTTCTCGATGCCAGGCGCCTGCGGCGGATAGTCGATAATCCGGAAGACGGTGCCGCCATTCGCCGGCGAGGTGCCTTGGTATCCCAGCCCCCGATCGGTCCGGCCCTGTATTTCCGCCGGCGCGCTTTCGCTCGCCCACACAACGCGCGAGACGTTCTTGCGTGCCGGCCTGACTTCCATATGCGGGTTCTCACCGTCTGAAAGGATAACCGCCTTCCCGTCCGTATCGACCGTGGTCACGACCCTGCGCAGTCCACCCAACTGTGTCATGGAACCTCCCCATTCGAGCACTTGTTTGACTGCAGAATACAGCAATGTCCGGCAGACCAAACCAGATTTTTTCGCAGATGGGCGTGCAGGGCAGGCAGGCTCGCTGGCAGCCTTAGATCCGGTTCATGCGAGCCAGCAGGTTCCGGCTCGCTGCCATCGCGGCCTTGGCGCGCTCGGATGGGGGCAGGGCGGCATGCGCGGCGGAGGGGGCCTCGATGCTTAGGGGAATATCCCGCGGCAGAGCCTCCAGCAATTCTCCCAGCCAGAGACTGCCTTCCCCGGGATAGAGCCGAGCCGTGCGTGACTCGCGCCGTAGTTCCTCGACGGTGGCGACGCCCGGAGGCGGAGGATTGGCATCGCATAGATGGACAAGCGCCAGAAGTTCAGGATCGATTGAGCGAATGTCCGCGGGAGAGCCGCCTGAGCGGGCCAGATGCAGGACATCGATCAACAGCCGGGCATTGTCACGACCGCTGTCCTGAACCAGTTTGTGCGCCTCCACCAAGGACTTGCAGCCGCTGTAGGGATTGAATTCAACCAGAGCATCCAGACCGCAAGTAATTGCCAGGTCGCACAGTTGCTGAAACGAGGCCAGCCTTCGGCGCTCGTCGGTATCTTCGACCGGGCAGGTGATGTACTGCGCACCTATCCGGTGACTGAAGCTGAGAACCGGCCCGTATTCTTCTACGTCAAGGTTGCCCTTTATCGGAAATACCCCGATCTCAAGTGGCTTGACGCCGGTTTCGGCAAGCAGCGATGTCAGTTCCTGTTCGCGATCAGGGTCGCCGACGACCCGCTGGTCTGAGCCAAGCAGCGGTTGCAGGCGCAGGCCCGCATACGCAAAACCGGCCGCATGCGCGGCCTTTATGTGGCCTGCGGGTCCGGCATCCAGTACAGTCAGGGCGGCAAGGGAAATTATCGGCATGGACGGAATTTTCGGTGCAATTTAAGAAACTTAGCTGAACTTCTATTTTGCCGATTTGATTGACTTTGTCCAGTAATCGGGAATTTTTAGTCAAGCTTTCAATGCTAGAAAGAAAAAAAACTTAAAATAGGAAAAAATACATTAACGGTGTGCCGGTGATTGTATATACATTCAGCACGCTCCGGAAATGCGCCAGACAACGGCGGCACTGAATGCCGGACCTGCTCTCGCCGGTTCTACCGTCTGGCGCGAGGCATGCCGTCAATGCTGTTCTTGGCCCGGAAAGGCTGAATTCGAACGCAAAATCCACTTATATCAGTTGGTTGCCCATCCTATCGGTGAATGAAAGCGGCGTACGGGACAAAGCGATTGAACCGACATGGTTCGCCTGCATCGTCCCTGCTGCACGCATCCGCCAGAACAGCGCGCTAGTTAGACGTCACTCTTCTTTCCGGCCAAGCGGCCTAAGCCAGTTGCCGTCAGTTTAAGGGAAAAAATACCTATATCGCGGAGAAGGCAATTTCAGGCTGTAGAAAAAGGCGAAGCCCGGCGCCGCTACGATGGTGGTGATTCGAAGGCGTCGATCGCTGCATTTCTTGGGGTTTCCACCGTTACCCTGGCAAAATGCATCCGGGATTGGGGTTGGCCGGCTCGCCCTGCGCGGGGAGCTGGAGCCGGTCCGGTCGGGCCGGTGCCGGACGTTTGCGCAACAATTGGCCTCAAGGGCTTACCGGAAAAGGCAGCGGGACGTGTGGATACCTGCCGGCTCGCCATCCGTCTCGAAACAGCAGTCCGGAAACAGCTGGCTTCCATCGAAAGCCGGATTTGAGGCAGCGCAGACCCCTCAGATGCGGAACGCAATGCGCGGGTCCTTGCCTCGCTTGTGAGGTCGCTGGCCGAACTGGGCAAACTCGAAGCAGCAAGGCAAGACAGTGAAAAAATGTTGGTCAGGGTAGCCCGTAAGCCGGACTTTGGCAAGGAAGGAAGCAGCGGGGACCATGCACAACAGTTGGACGAACGGCCTCCCCGCGACTTGGCCCAGCTTCGCGAAGAGCTTGCGGCGCGTCTT